>JANNAY010001337.1:0-2109 GCA_031384945.1 Deltaproteobacteria bacterium | reverse complement strand
GGCGATCGCGATCCCGAACTTTCAGAAGTTCCAGTGCCGTGCGAAGCAGAGCGAAGCGAAAGAGGGGCTCAAGCTGCTGCTTGCTGCCGAAGAAACCTACCGCGCCGAGAACGACTTCTATTTGAAGGGTCCCGGCGAGTCTGACCTCATCCTTGCTGGGTTCCAAATGTCGACGGCCAAGAAGCGCTACGACTACACCGTGCCCGATGGCGGCACCGCCCAGGATTTTCTCGCGAACGCCGCCGGCAACGGCGAGATGAACAGCGATCAGTGGACGATCGACGAGAACGTCTCCCTCATCAATGGGCCGATTCGCGGCTGCGATTGACGGGATTTGTCACTCGCAGACGCGATCGGGCGTCAGGATTTGACACCGGCCCACGACCTGACGTCATTCTTCAACGGGCACGCTTCCTGATTAACGTAGAGACACCACCGGAGGACACCATGCAGAAGAAAGCCTTTACCCTGATCGAGCTGATGATCGTCGTCGCGATCATCGGAATTCTCGCAGCCATCGCCATCCCGAACTTCATCAAGTTCCAATGCCGCTCGAAGCAGTCCGAGGCCAAGGGCAACTTGAAGGCGATGTACGTCGCTGAAGAGAGCTACCGCGGCGAGAACGATTCCTACCAGGTCGTCGCGACGATCGGGCCGGGCACCGCGGGCGCCACCAGCAACACGATTGGCTTCCAGCCCAAGGGCGCGAAGATTCGCTACGCCTACACCGCCGGCGTCACGAGCAGCACCAACTTCTTGGGCACTGCGACGGGCAACGGCGAAATGAAGACCGACGGTTGGAAGATCACCGAGAACAACGATCTCTCGCAGGACACCATTCGCGGCTGCGACTGAACGTCGTCACCACCGCATGATTTTTGTCGGCGCCGCTTTGCGGCGTCGACTTTTTGTGGGGTCTGGATGCGATCAGCTCTGCTTCTTGTTGCTGGGGCCGGCATTCTCGTCGGGGCGGCGCAGCTCCCCGCTCCAGTCGTCGGTGAGTCCGACATCCCCCGTCCCCTGCCGAGCCGCGTCTACAGCGTCGCCGCTCTCGGCCGCACGGCGGCAGCTGCCGACGCCGTTTGGCTGCGCGCGATCCAACTCATCGGCCAAGAGCGCTACGAGAAGGCGCACTACCCCGCGCTCGAAGACTGGGTCTCCACCATCCTCGAGCTCGACCCGCGCTTTCAGACCCCCGCCTCCTTCGCCGGCGTTTTGCTCGTCACCGAGAGCGACCGCGCCGAGGCTGTCGACCGCTTCCTTGCCGTCGCCGACAGCGGCGCAGACGGCAGCTACTACTTCGCGATGTTGCGTGGCTTCGTGGCGTACTTCGGCCGCCTCGATCTCGACGCCGCCGCTGGCCATTACGAGCGCGCCGTCGCGCGCGGGGGACCGCCGTATTTGCAGGCCTTCGCAAAGCGCCTGCGTGCGCAATCGCTGACCTGTGGTGACCTCGCCAACGATCTCGTCGAGGTCTCCATCTCTGATGACCTCGACAAAGATGCCCTGCGAAAGAGCAGCCGCGACATCCTCGTTCACTGTGTCGAGCAAGACATTCGACACGCGGCCACGACGTTTCGCTTGAAGATGAACCGCCCCGCCACTTCGATCGACGAGCTCGTCGAAGCGGGCATGAAGGCGCCGCCGACGCCGCCGCACGGACAATGTTGGACATTCAAAAACGACGTGGGAAAACTCCAACCCTGCGGAGAAGGACAGTGACGTCGCCACTGGAGATCGAGCACCTCGGTAAAGTCGTACGGGCAGGGTTTCTCGGGCGACCCAAGACGCTGCTCGAAGACGTTTCGTTCGGCGTCGCCGATGGCGCAGTCGTCGGCTTTGTCGGCGCCAACGGCGCGGGCAAGTCGACCACCATCCGACACGTGATTGGCGTGGCCCGGCCGACGAGTGGAAGCGTGAAGCTCTTTGGCCGCGATCCGACCGTGGCTGCACACCGACAGGGTCTTGGATTCTTGCCCGAAACGACGTCGTTCGCGCAGAACCTGACGCCGACGATGTTGTTGAAGCAGCAGGCGACGTTGGCGGGGCGGTCGATGGGCAACGCCGAGCTCGACCAGCGCCTTGACCACGTCGGCCTCGCCGCCCGCG
>JANNAY010001327.1:0-1957 GCA_031384945.1 Deltaproteobacteria bacterium | reverse complement strand
CTGGCTCGACCCCGACAGCGACGGCGACACGGGCCGCGCTGGCGGCGGCACCGACCACGACGAGCGCCGCCTCAACGCCAACGGCTTCGACGCGACGCCGCGTCCCTACTTCACCCGCGCGCCGGGCACGCCGGCTGTCGTGTGCGCTGCACCTGTGGGCCCCTGAGCCTCAGCCGGCTCGGCACTTCGCCGCCCAGAAGCGAATCAGCGTCGCCTTTTCGGCCTGCTTGCCGGGCTGGCTGTCGACCAGCGCGACGATCTTTTTCGCGCCGTCGAGCGTGCACGACCGCAAGAACGCCAACTCTTGCTCGAGCGGACGATCGGGCAGCTGGTCCGTCGTCGTCGTCACCGGCTTCTCGACCGGCTTCTCGACCGGCTTCTCGACCGGCTTCTCGACCGGCTTCTCGACAGGCTTCTCGACAGGCTTCTCGACGGGTTTGATGGGCTTCTCGATCGGCGCGCCGCTGATCGGTTTGTCGATCGGTGTGGTGGCGGTGCCGGCGTCGGCGACGGCGGCAACGACGGCGCCGGCATCGACGACAGAGACGACAGCGACGACTGCCACGGCGCCGGCATCGACGGCGACAGCAGCGACGCCAGCATCGATGGCGACGACGACGTCATCGCCGCGGTTGACGGCGACGAGGACGGCGGCGACGACGGCGGCCGCGGCGACGGCGCCGGCGACCGCGCGGGCCGCCGAATTCGGAGGCGGCGCCAACGCCATCGACGACGACGCCGACGGAGGCGCCGACGGAGGCGCCGGCGGAGCAAGCGGAGGCGCCGGCCGCTGCGGATCGGTGAAACCCTCTTTGAGCTCGACGTTCGAGCGCAGCACCGACGCCGTCAGCTCGGCCGGCGGCGCCGACAGCGGCACCTTGGTCGTCGAGCCCGGCGTGTTGTCGACCGGCGCGCCGCGCGCGACCGCGGGCCCCGCGGGGTCGCCAAACGGGCGCGAGGGCGAGGTGAGAAACGGCTCGGTGCCGGGGCTGCCGGGCTCGGTGCGCGGCATGCGGTCGGAGTCGAATTCGACTGCATCTTTGGGGGGTTGCAGCGACGCAAACGTCGCGATCAGGGCGCGTTCGCGGGCGACGCGGCCGCCGTAGACGACGGTCAAGAGCTCGCGCAGCTGCGCCTTGTTCGCGCGCGGCCACAACATCGCGCGCACGTCATCAATGGCGTCGCGAAAGTCGTCGCACGAGCGCCAGCGCTTCTGCGGGTCTTTGTCGAGCGCGCGCGCGAGCACGGCGCGCAGCTCTTCGGGCACCTTCAACCAACTGCGCGGCACATGACCGCCGTGACCGACGATTTGCCAAATCTGGTGCGTGTTCATGTCGCCGTAGAAACGATCGCCCGAGACGGCCTCGTACAACATCACCGCCGCCGCAAACTGATCGCAGCCGCCGTCGACGGCGTCACCACGGGCCTGCTCAGGAGACATGTACGCGACCTTGCCCATCACGAGCCGCGTCTCGGTGTGCTCGGTCTTCAGCGCGCTCTCGGCGAGGCCGAAGTCGATGAGCTTCACCTCGCCTTCGAAGCTGACCATCACGTTGGCCGGCGAGACGTCACGGTGGACGACGTTGAGGTCTTCGCCCGTCGTCGGCGACTGCAAGCGGTGCGCGTAGGCGAGCGCATCGAGCGCGGTGGCGACCACGTAGAGCGCGAGACCGGGGTCGAGCCTCTGCTGCGCGTCGTCGAGGTCGGTGAGCAGCTCTTTGAGGTTCAAGCCATGGATGAATTCCATCGCGAGAAAGTGGTCGGTGCCGACGACGCCGGCTTCGTAGACCTGTGAGATGTGCGCGTGGCTCAGCTGGACGACGACGCGGGCCTCGTCGTTGAACCGCCCGACGTACTCGCGCGAATCAGCGAGGTCACCGCGCAGCGTCTTCACCACACACAAGCGCGAGGCATCACCGACGCGCTGCTTGCCGAGATAGACCTCGCCCATGCCGCC
>JANNAY010001317.1:0-2927 GCA_031384945.1 Deltaproteobacteria bacterium | reverse complement strand
GGCGGCGGCGGCCGACTGAAACAACGGACGCGCGTCGTCGGGCTTGTCTTTGCGCACCAGCGCCGTGCCGAGCGCGAGGATGGCCTGCTGCTGAAACACCGGCGCCAACAGCTTGCTGTCGACCAGGGGACGCAAGATGCGCACGGCGTCGTCAAGCGATCCCGTGATCACGAGCTGGCGCGCCAGCACGTAGCGGCCGAGGGCTTTGACGTCGTCGGGCTCTTTGTCGCTGACCGTGGACCGCCCGACGGCGTCGGCAAAGGCGAGGCGGGCGCCTTCGCGTGAGGCGCTGACGTCGACGAAGAAGCCGAGGGCGGCGCGTGAGACGACGGCGTCTTCATGCAAGCGCAGCGCGGCCGCACCAAAAATGCGCGCGGCGACAATCTGCCGCTGCACGTCGACGACGGCTTGCGTGGCGTCAATGTGCTCCCACAGCGCGACGGCCTCGCGCTCTTCGCCGGTGCGCCACAGCTCGCCGCCGAGGGCGAATTCGCGCAGGGCGCGCTCGCTGGGGTTGGGCGCGCGGTCGACGAGCTCGTGCAGCAAGCCGACGCTGCCTGCGTCGTCGCCGGCAGCTCTGACGTCAACGAGCAGGTCGGTGAGGGTGCCGTCGGCGACGTCGCCTTGCTGATCGGACGGACCGCCAGCGTCTTGTTCAAGGGCGGCCGCTTTCTCGATCGCGTCGTCGAGGTGGCCGGCGCGGGCGAGCGAGCGAATCTCTTTGGTGCGCGTGACGGTCTCAGGATCGCAGGTCTCTTCAAGGATCGACGTACGCGCAAAGCGCGCAGCAGCAAAGGCGAGCGCGTCGTCGGGCAGCGCGATGGCGTCGAGGGCCGCGGTGTGCCGGGCGATCAGGTCGTCGACGTCGACGACGGCGGCGTCGAGCGAGCCATCACCTTTGTAGAGGCGGGCGATGGCGGCGGGCGCGTCGGCGCCTTCGTCAGCGATCAGCTGTTCGACGAGGGCGCCCGCGGCGACGTAAGCGCGCTGCGGTTCTTCGGCGAAGAACTGCGAGAACGAAAAGAGGTTCTTCAGATCGGGCGCGTGGCCCGTGCGGCGCATGGCGGCGGCCTGCTCGCGCAGCGTCAGTCCGTCGTCGACGACGAGCTCGGGTGTGAGCGCCATGGCGACGCCCTCGGTGACCGCTGGGTTGTGCAGCACAAAGAAACGCGCCGGCACCTTCAAGAGCGTGTCGCTTTTTTCGCCGACGACGACGTGGGCCAGCTCGTGTCCGAGGGATCGGTGCGGCAGCTGCGTACCGGCGATGTGCAATTCACGTCGCCAAGGCAGAGAGAAGTCGACGTGCGAGGCGCCCGTCCAACGCGCTTGCGCGTCGCGCGACGCGTGCACCCACACGTGAATGTCGTCGTGCGAAATGGTGCCGAGGCGGGCCTCGAGGCGCTCTATCCACAGGGTGCCCTCGGCGAGGATGCCGTCGACCTCGCGCGGCGTCGTCGCCAACGGGTCAGCGTGCACCACCAGGGGACCGCGGCGCTTGACCAGCGCATACGTCTCTTCCATCTCGCTGCGCGACGGCGACAGCGCCGAGCGCGACGAGCGATGCGCGCCGACGAAGACGACGCCAACGACGACCGCGGCGATCCAGAGCGGCCAGGTCGTCGCCGACGCCGACACCAGCCCCGACTTCTTCGTCGCCGGCCACCACGCCGAGCCGATGAGCACGACGAGCGTGGCGAGCAGTCCGGTGGCGCAGCGGAAGCCGATGGCGGCGTCGGTCAGCTCGGCGCCGCGCAACAGGTCGCCGCTGACGACGACGAAGAGGTGCGAGGCGGCGCGAAAGCTCGGCTCGTCGAGAAACTGCAAGCCCAACGACAGCGCGGCGGCGGCCTCGACGACGATGCAGACGAAGAAGGCGACGCCGGGGCGGCCGACGACGCGACCGACGCCGGTGCCCACGCCCGCCTGCAGCAACAGCACCGGCACCGAGAGAATGAACATCGGTAGGCGACCGCCCGACGGCGAGCACGTCGGCGACACCGCCGCGCCGATGGCGGTGGCGATCAAGAAGACGACGAAGAAGACGCCAGCGACGACCGCGCCAGCGACCCAGTCGGCGAAGAAACCGGCTGCGTCGCGGCGGGCCCCCTTTCTGGCGCAGGCCAGGGCGAGCACGACGCCGCCGACAACGGCGAGCACCATGCCGCTCTCGGCGCCAGGGTTGGCCGTCAACGGAAAGCGGCCGCAGACGACGGCTGCGGCGACGACGACGAAGAAGGCGACGACGAAGGAGGCGATGCCGCGGGGCAGCATAATGGCGGCACCATACGGTCTCTCGGCCCGCCAGTTCACCCTTTCTCTTCTGAGCGGTCAGGACTTCGCGTCGCCAGATTTCGTCAGGCATGCTGAGAGGGCATGGCCAACGAACCGACAGGATCAGGATCAGCAGCAGGCTCTGATGGGCGCAACTTCCCGCGCGCTCCGATCGAGCTCAAAGTCGAATACAAGAAGATGAATACGTTCTTCAGTGATTATACGAAGAATATCAGCAAGGGTGGCACGTTCATCAAGACTGAGAGACCGCTGAAGGTCGGCACTGAGTTTGTCTTCAAGCTCTATGTACCGGCCCGTGAAGACCCCTTCACGCTGCGGGGTTCCGTCGCCTGGATCCACAGCGCTGAGCAGCCGCCGCCGAAAGATGTCCAGGCGCCCGCCGACAAGGGCATGGGCATTCGGTTTCTCTACACGGATGACAAGCAGAAGCGTGACTTCGAGGGTGTCGTCGAGCAGCTCATGCGTGAGGCGCTCGGTGAGCACGTCTTCAAGAAGCTCATGGATCGCACCCGCTAACGTCTGCGGGCTGCATGGCGCTCCGGCCGCGCCGCACATCCTCGTCCAGCGCTTCGGCCGGCCTCGTTTTTTGGCTTTGCGCTGCGCGCGGCCCAGCGGGGAGTGGTCTCGCGGCGGCC
>JANNAY010001313.1:0-2749 GCA_031384945.1 Deltaproteobacteria bacterium | reverse complement strand
GCCCAGGCGATGGTCGAGCGGGCCGTCGCCCGCGGCGAGTGGCGCGCCGGCGCCGACCCCGCGGTGCTGCTCGCGTCGCTCGTCGGCGCGGTGCTGCACCGCGCGCTGCTCGAGCAAGCGCCCCTCGATGAGGCCTGGTGTGCGTCGGTCGTCGACATCGCGGCCTTTGGCGTATCGCCGCGCGGCCTCGCTGACCGCTCTGACCTCTCTGACCTCTCTGACCTCTCGGGGTCCGCTCAGCGATCGAGCTGAAAGACCAGCAGCTGCAGCATCTCGTCTTCGGGTCCGTCGACGGCTTCGGCTTCGCCGTCGACGACCTCTTGGTGAAACGACGAGAACACCACGCGGCCGAGGCCCGAATCAAAGGCCACCGAGATGGGCGTGTCGGCGAGCACCAGCTGCTCTTCGCCAGGGGCAGTGAGCAAACGCAGATCGGTCTGCAGCAAGACGTCGACGGATGCATCGACGCTGTCGACGACGGCGCCGCTGCCGAAGTTGAAGTCGAGGTCGAATTCAGCGACGCCGAGGTCGGCTGCGAGGTCAGCGTCGACGACGTCGGCGACGTAGGATCCGCCTTCGGACAATTCGGCGCCGCTGACGACGCTGTCATCGCCGAAGAAGTCGATGGCATCGGGAAAGACCTGCTCGATCAAGTCGTAGGCGAGGTCGGAGACGTAGAGGGCGCCGCCGGCGTCGACGTAGTCTTTCAACGTGCGCCGCGCGATGATCGAGAGGCCGCCGGGGCCCGACCACTCTGTCTCGTCGACGCCGCAGTTGACGAAGACCGCGTCGTAGCGCTCGAGGTTGTCGCGCGACGACAACAACGACTCGGCCCACGTCGACGTGCTGCCGTCGAGCAGCTCGACGTTCGGCAGCGCCATGCGAAAGAGCACGCTCTCGATGCTGTCGAACTGTCCTTGCACCACGAGGTAGCGGCGCTCGTCGTCGGGCAAGAGCGGCACGCAGCCATCGGCGAGGTCGTCGTCGCCGACGGCGGGCAGGGCGGCGACGTCGACGCCGTCTTGTTCGCCGCGCCCGACCACCAACGGCACGTTCCACGAGCGGCGCAGCGCGCCGACGCTGACCTCGACGTAGACGTCACGCAGCGGCGTCGGGGCGATGCCGTCGAGATCGAAGGTGCCGTCTGCGTCGACGGTGCCCGTGATCTCGGTCTCGGTGCTGTCGAGGCGCCAGCGCGCCAGCGTCGTCGCAGTCGACAGGTCGACGCCGTCTTGCAGGCACACCTTGCCCACGATGTGGTTGGTCGAGGCGAAGGGCGGCGCCGCGCAGATCTGTTGCTCGACGACGACGACGGCGCCTTCTTCGACCTCGACGACGTACTGCTTTCGCAACCCGGTCGCGATCACGCTGACCGTGACCGTGCCCGCCGGCACCTCGAGCCTCATCTCGCCGTTCTCGTCGGTGACGCCTTCGGCGACGACGCTGCCGTCGCTGCCTTCGACGGTGACGACGGCGCCAACGACGGTGCCGCCGGTGTGGACGGCGCAGAAGGCGCCCGCGACGAACCCGTTGCCGGGCGCGCTCGGCGGCACGCGGCAAGCGTCGTCGAGAAAGCCGCCGTCTTCGCCGCTCACCAGCGTCACGCTGAGGGCGCGGCGAAAGCCGTCGCCGTCGACGTTGAAGACGTACTCGCCCTCGGCGAGCGTGACCTCGAGCTTGCCGTCGCCGCCGGTGCGTGGTTCGTCGACCAGCACGCCCTCGCCGTCGAGCACCTGCACACCAGCATTCGCGATCGGTGCGCCATCGAGCGGGTTGCAGATGACCCCAGAGAACACGACCGGCGGACGGTTGACGACGTCGTCGCAGTTGCAGCTGGCGACGAGAAAGACGGTGCCGAGGGCGATGGCGTTGCGCATGAGAGACAGCGTGCGCGGCGTCGTGATGAAGGCGCCAGCGCGGCTGCATCGGTTGTCCGCCCGAGCCCATGACGGCCCGGGATCTCGGCGGACTCGATCTTGGGTTCATCGGCTTCGCCGTCGACGACCTCTCCAGTCAGGCGCGTCGGCGTCGGTCAGTGATCAGAGCGATTGGCGGATGCGTTCGAAGCGCGCGTTCACTTCGGCAGGCACCGGCTCACCGCGCTCGAGGGCCCGCGCCATCGCCCGCAGCGCGTCGCGCGCCTCGACACACGCCGCGCGGTGCGGCGCGCGGGCCTCGACGAGGGCGTCGTAGCTGTTGGCCAGCGAACGCAACAAGCCGAGCTGTGCGCGCGCCATCAGCGTGCGCACGAGGGCGTCGAGCTCGACGAGCGTCGAAGGATCTTTCGGGCCTTGCGACCACTTGACGATCGCGCCCAGCGCCGCGCGCAAGTGCAGCGCGGCGGTGTGGCCGTCGTCGTCGAGGGCGGCGTCGTCGGCGGCGATTGCGGCGTCTTCGATCCACTGCAAGCGTGTCTTGAGATCGGCGGTGCCAAGAGACTTCGCCTCGAGCAGCTTTTGCTCGAGCCGCAAGAGCGGGTCTGACGTCGTCATGGCGCGCCGGGGCCTTTTGTCGACGTGCCGTTGGCAGACGGGCCGGCCGGCGGGCCGGTGGGCTCGGCGTGCTTCGTGTGCCGCATGTGCACCCAGCCCATGACGGCGGCGACGCCGACGAGGCCCGCGTTCATCAAGGTGCCCACCAGCGGAGCAAACACGCGCACGGTGTCGCCGACGGCGTGGGCGACGGCGAAGGCCTTCATCTCTTTCGACGCCGACGGATCGTGGCAGACGTGCCACGCGCGCCGCGCCGC
>JANNAY010001253.1:0-5194 GCA_031384945.1 Deltaproteobacteria bacterium | reverse complement strand
GCTCACCAACAGCCCGCTCTCGTCAGACAACGACGTCGCCCAGGCCTTCTTCGTCGACTCATGGCCCGAGATCATCGCGCGCGTGCCGACGTTGCGGGTGTTCGCCCAGCGCGGCCACCACATGATTCACGGCAAGCGCGCCGTCTTCGACGACGTCTTGACGTTCATCGGCACCTACAACATCGATCCGTTCAGCTCGTTGGTGAACAGTGAGCTCTTTGTCGCCTCGTGGTCAGCGCCCCTGGCCGCCCGCAACGTCGAGCAGCTCGCGCGCCGCACCGAGAATGGCTCGATGATCGAGTATAAAATACTGTACAACAAAGATGGCAGCGTCGCCCGCCAGGGCGCCGCCACCGACCGCCCCGGCGCCGTTCGCGTCGCCGTCGGACCCGACAGCGACACCCCCGAAGACAAGATGAAAGAGCTGCGCCGCATCAAGAGCCTGCTCATCACGCTGCGCCCCAATTGGGAGTTTGAAGTGATGGTGTGGTGAGGGCTCAGGGCAACAGCAGATCGATCTGCAGCGGGCGGTGGTCGCTGGCGTCGCTGAATTCGACGTGGCCGTCGACGACGGCCTCTTTGCTGTCGACCATGACGTAGTCGATGCGGCGACTGCCGAAGGTGGGGCCGTCGCCGAAGCCGAGAAACGCGTCGCTGAGTCCGATGTTGGCGATGTTCTCGACGGGGCTGTCGGTGGGGCCGGCGTTGAAGTCGCCGGCGACGAAGAGGCCGTTGCCGACGTCGTCTTTGACGCGCTCGGCGATGGCGGCGGTGTTCTCGGTGCCGGCCCACGGCATGACATCGATGTGCGTCGTCAGCGCGCGCACGCTCTTGCCGTCGACGCAGACGTGGGTGTCGAGGGCGACGCGCGGCTCAAGCGGGTTCGTGCCCGGCAGCTCAACGCGCTCAGCGTCAACGAAGGGCAAGCGGCTCAACAGGGCGACGCCGAAGTCGCCGCTCCCTTCGGTGCGGGCGGCGGCGTAGGTGTGGTCCATGCCGAAGCGCGCGGCGATCTCGGCGGCTTGATCGACGACGCCGGTGCGCTCGGCCTCGCGGTCGACCTCTTGCAGCGCGATGACGTCGGCGTCGAGTCGTTCGAGCACGTCGCCCAGCGTCTCGACCGACGAGAGCAAGGCGCTCTTGATGTTCCAGGTGACGACGCGCAGCCCCGTCGGCACCGCGGCGCCGTCGGGGGCCCCGCATGGGGCCATGTTCGCCGGTGCGATGAAGGTGTCGGACGGCAATGCGCACGAAGACGCGCCGGCGACAGCGGTGAGAGCGATGCACGAGAAGAGGTTGCGTTGCGCCATGCCCCGGTGTGGCGATCTCGCCGTCGACACGCAGGCCACAGCGGGGCTCTTTGGCGAGGTGCGCGGGCGCGGTCAGCTGTCCGTTGTCTTGTTCACGGCGTCGTCGTCATGGGTGGCGCGCGCGCACAGCGCAGAGAAAAAAACCGGTGTCATGGATCCGTGACGGTGACGACGACGCCGCGGCTCTCGCGGTCGTTCTGGCCCACGGCGGTGATGGCGTGGCGGCCGGGCGACAGCGTGATCGACGAGGCGCCGAAGACGATGCGGTCGACGACGAATTCGCCTGCGACGTCGCTGTAGACGACGACGCCTTTGTCGCCGGCGCCGACGACGACAGAGACGACGGCGCCGTCTTGCGTGAGCTGTGGCGGCGACGGCACGCGCGCGTCTTTGACGACGGGCGGCGGTAACGTCGCCTGCGGCCACAGCTCGTCGCCGAAGACGCCGCGCACGCCGTCCTGGTCGGTGAGCAACGGGTCGGCGTGGTAGAGGATCACGCCCTTGGCGCCGTCGTCGTCGTGGTTGCGCACGATGTCGATCTCGGCGCGGTACTCGTCGAGGTCCCAGTCGTCGCTGCCGAGCTCGGTGAGGTTCAAGCCGGCGACGATGAAGCGGCCGTCGCCATCGGGCAGCGAGGCCCACCACGGCAAGAGCGTGCCGAACGCCTGCGCCGTCTGCGTCGTCGGCCAATACAATTGCGGCGCGAGGTAGTCGACCCAATCATTATCAATCCAAGTGACAGGGTCGCACGAGATCTCGTTGAAGGCGTCGAGGCCGCTGATGCCCTCGGGCACGCCGTTTTTGTAGATGCCGAAGGGCGAGACGCCGAAGCGCACCGACGCGCGGTGCTCTTCGATGGCGACGCTGACGTCTTCGATGAGGGCGTTCACGTTGTCGCGCCGCCACTGCAATTTCGAGGCGGTGCCGCCGGCGTCTTGGTAGTCGCTGAACGCGCCGGCGTCGGGAAACTCGCCGCCGCCGCCGGGGTAGGGATAGAAATAGTCGTCGAAGTGGACGCCATCGATGTCATATCGGTCAACGATGTCGGTGACGACGTCGACGACGTGGGCGCGCACGCTGGTTGACGCTGGGTCCATCCAGATTTGTCCGTCGTAGTCGATGGCCGCCGCCGACAGCGTCTGCGACACATGGTTGGCCGCTGGCGTCGTCGACGACGACGACAGCCCGCGGTACGGGTTGAGCCAGGCATGCAGCTCGATGCCGCGGGCGTGCGCGGTGGTAATGGCGACCTCGAGCGGGTCGAAGCCGGGGTCGCGGCCCTGCGTTCCGGTGATGAAGCGCGACCACGGCTCGAGGTCAGAGCGGTACATCGCGTCGCTCTCAGGACGCGCTTGAAAGAACACGGCGTTCACGCCGCTGTCGGCGAGCGTGTTGATCAGGTTCTCGAGCTCGGTCTGCTTCGACGCCGCCGTGCCCGACGGGTTCGATGGCCAGTTGATGCCGTAGACGGTGGCGACCCACGCGCCGCGCAGCTCGCGCTTGTGGCCGACGTCGACGAGGCCGTCGTCTTCGCCTTCGCCTTCGCTCTGTGCGCCTTCGCCCTCGCCTTCGCTGACGTCGCCTTCGCCTTCGCCCTCGCTGACGACGTCGCCTTCGCCTTCGACGCCGTCGCCGAAGATGACTTCGACTTCGCGTGGCGGCTGCGAGCAAGCCACCAGAGCCAGTGCGACGACGACGCTGAGGTGCGCGGAGAGACGCTGCATGGAGCGGAGCATCCAGCCTTGTGCGGCGACGTCCCCTCGGGCGAAAGGGGGATGCCGGGTTGTGATGCGGGGCACCTTCGGCGGCGCTTGGTTCGCGGAGCGAGGGTGCCAGGTGCACGCGGCGCAGCAGAAATGCACAGAGGAGGCCGAGCACACAGAGCACACAGAGTCGTCGTCTGTCGCTGGTTTTTTTCGTTGGTGAAGATGAGAGAAAGAGGGCTGCTTTGGCGCCGTGGCATCAGCAGCGCTTCGTCAGCTGTGGCCCGGCGACCCAGCGACGCTGACGTCGACGGCGCCCCGCGACGACCGACGACCCCGACGACCGACGACCCCGACGACCTGACGATGCGAGGACGACGCAGGGACGAGCGCAAAGTGGCCAGCAAAGACACAGATCATCAGCACGCCACACGGGGCAACAAGCAACCCTAAATCTCTCCAATAGCGACAGTCTCAGCACACACCGTGATCCCTCTGTGTGCTCTGTGTGCTCGGACTCCTCTGTGCATTCTGCTGCGCTACGTGCACCTGGCACCCTCGCTCTGCGAGAGACCTCCACACCAGGGTCCTCAGCCCGCCGTGCGAGGCCGCGCGCCGACGACCCAGGCCGCGAAGAGCAACCACAAGCCCACGCCGATCGTCGCGTTCAACGCCGTCGGAAAGTGCGCCCCCGGCGAGACGAAGCCCTCGACGGTGCCGATGACGAGGAAGCCGACGGTGGCGAAGGTCAACATCAGCAGGCCCTTCTTGCCCTCTTCGCGCAGGGCCCGCGTGCGCGTGCGCCGGCCCGGCGACAGCACGGCGCGACCGAGGCACATGCCGGCGGCGCCGGCGACGCAGATCATCGAGAGCTCGACGGGGCCGTGGGCGACGATGAAGCGGGCCAACGTCTCGGCCGTGCCCAGCGCTGTCGCGTAGCCAAAGACGCACCCGAGCGTGAGGCCGTTGAAGACGAGCACGACGAGAGAGCCAACCCCGCCGACGACGCCGGCGGCAAAGGCGCGCACGCCGACGCCGACGTTGTTGATGATCACCGACGTCGATGTCGCCGCGAACGACTCTTCGCGCTCGATCTCGTTTGTCCAGTTGGCGCCGTGCTCGACGAGCTCGGCGGTGTCGTCGCCGATGACGGCGCGGGCGACGTCGGCGTCGGCGAACGAGATGGCGAAGCCGAGCACGGCGCTGCCGGCGAAGACGACGGCGGCGCGGGCGATGTTTCTGCGTTCGTCCCAGACCGCGCGCGGCACGTCGAAGGCGAAAAAGCGGCGCAGGCGCGGCAACAGCGGTGCCTGCGTGAGTCGACGACGGCGCTCGAGGTCGAGCAGCGCCAACGACAGCGACTCGAGGTGGCGCGGCGGCACCTTGCGGCGCGTGGCCAGCATCAGCTCTGACGACGCCTGGCGCGCGGCGCCGTCGACGACGTCGGCTGAGACGCTGCGCTTCTCGAAGCCCGCGAGCGCGGCGCGCAGCGCGTCTTCGCTCTCGACCAACCGGCGCAAGCGCGCGGCGAGTCCGTCGTCGGCGGCGGCGCGGGCCATCACGCCGCGGGCGAGCAGCACGCGCGCCGGGGCGTCGACGCCGTCGGCGAGAAAGGGATCGAAGGGCTTGAGGCGCGCGAGCACGCGCTTGCCGGGCACGTCGGCGGGGCCGCGGTCGAGGCCGGCGGTTCTGACGACGACGTCGACGGCGGCGGCGACGTCGGCGTCGCTCCAATCGGGCGCGATCATGGCCGTCACGTCGCCGGCGGTCTTCTTCACTTCGTCGTAGGCCCGCATGCCGCGCGACCGCTCGCTGACGACGACGGTGCCGGCGACGAGGTCGCCGAGCCTTCGTGTGCCGGTGAAGAACAAGGTGACCGCGCCGACGCCGTAGCCCGCGGGCAACAGGTCGATGAGCCGCATCATGTTGCGCAGCAGCGACGTCGCCAGGTCGGGGCTCTTGCCGTGCGCGTCGACGACACGCAGCCGCGTCAGCGCTTTGCCGGGTGTGCGGCCAGCGAAGGCGAGGTCGAAGAAGACGTCGTAGCCGACGACGCCGACGATGAAGCAGACGCCGGCGGCGACCAGCAGTCCTTGCGAGGCGTCTCTGACTTCGGCTTCGAGGTCGCCGCGGCCCCACACCGTGTAGAGAAACAACAGCGCGATGCCCGTGAGCAGCAAG
>JANNAY010001228.1:0-1550 GCA_031384945.1 Deltaproteobacteria bacterium | reverse complement strand
GCCCGAGCGCAGCTCGCCGCCGTTCACGCTGCCGATCGATTGTCCGAGGGCGGCGACGCCGTCGTTGAGGTCTTCGTCGGCGAAGTCGTGAATGACGATGTCGCGCTCGATCATCACCGCCAGACGATCACCGCCGATGGCGATGCGACGGTCAGAGAGCTCAGTGCGCACCGGAAACGTGCGGCTGACTTCTTCAACGACGACGCAGTCTTCGATGCCGACGTTGCCGGCTTCGTCGACGCCTCTGACGCAGACCTCGCTGACGTCGTTGTCGACGATGCCGAGGGACCAGGGTCCGAGCACCGGCTGGCCATCGGGCACGCCCTCGAAGGCGCCGTCGCTGCCTTCTTTGATCTCGTAGGCGAAGACGTCTTCGTCGCCGCCCGCCACGCCGCTGCGATCGACGGCGGGCGCGAACAGGCGCAGCTCAGCGACGCTGCCGCGCTGCAGTCCGCCCCGCGGCGCGAGGGTCGGACGCGTCGGCGGCGAGCTGTCTTCGGTGACGTCGATGCGCACGACGGGGCTCTTGTTGCCCGCGAGGTCGACGGCGATGAGAAAGAGGTGGTTGGTGCAGCGCAGCGGGTTGCACGTCGCCGTCACCGCCTCGCCATTCAGCGGCGCGCCCTGTGTGAGCGCGAAGACGATGTTGTCGACGCTGGCGGTGGGCGCGAAGTCGCCAGGCAGCGGATCGACGGCGTCACCGACGGTGCGGGCGACGAAGTAGCGGGCGAAGGTGGCGTCGAGGTCGCCGGGCTGCTCGTTCAACTGCAGCGTGAACGAGTCGCTGTTGACGTTGACGGGCTGGTCGGCGCGGTTCAGCGGACCGCCATAGACGAGGGCCGCGCAGCCAAGGCCGCTGCAGGCCGCGTTCGACGGCGTCGGCGGCAGCGGCGGCGTGTCGTCGACGATGACGGCGAGGCTGGTGTCAGACGACAGGTTGCCGGCGCGATCGCGGGCGCGCAGCGTGACGAGGTTGGGGCGCACGTCTTGTCCGGCCTGCGTCTCACTGAAGAGGGGCAACAAGATGCCAGCGATGCCGTCGTCGTCGTCGCACACGATGAGGCCGAGGGCGTCGGCGGCGCAGGCGAATTCGATGTTGACGC
This sequence comes from Deltaproteobacteria bacterium, assembly GCA_031384945.1. GTDB lineage: Bacteria > Myxococcota > UBA727 > UBA727 > VGSZ01 > VGSZ01. The sequence goes on along the minus strand of JANNAY010001228.1, from coordinate 447 downwards.
CGACGCCGCCGAGGTCGACGTCGTTGGATTCGATGGCGCCCTCGACGGCGACGACGTCGGCGTTGGGGCCGCCGAAGGGCACGAGGCCGATGTGAAATGTGTCAGCGACGTCGCCGGTGATCACCACGCTGTCGATGAGGCGCCCACCGAGGGTGAAGCGGGGCGCGACGGGCACGGCGGTCTCGAGGGTGACGACGTCGCACAGGGGGCCCGCGGTGTTGCCGGCGTTGTCTTTCACGATGACGCAGACGTTCTTGTCGGCGTCGCCCGAAGGCAAAACGGCGACGGCGGTGGCGGCGAAGGGCGTGAACAGCTCGCTGTCGACGAGCCCGTCGGTGGCGATGGCCATGAGGTCGGCGCCGGTGCCGGTGACCCCCACTGTCAACGACACCTGCGTGGTGATGTCGAGGTCTTCGACGCCGTTGAGGTCGATGTCGGTCAGCGTCG
>JANNAY010001222.1:0-4315 GCA_031384945.1 Deltaproteobacteria bacterium | reverse complement strand
TTGCCGTTGCCGTTGCCGTTGCCGTTGCCGTTGCCGTTGCCACCGCCGCCGGAACCACCCGAACCACGGGTGGCATCAGCGACAAGCTGCGCGTCAGCATCACCACCGGTGACCCGAGAAAGGACATCGCCCTTGAGGTCTTCAGCAGCACCCACGACGCCGTCACGCAGAGGCTTCGCGATGGGCTCGAGAGGAGCGCAGCGTGAAAACAACAGGAACAGAAACAGCAGCAAGAGAAGGAGAAGAAGGAGAAGCCAACGCAGCCACCACGGCCACGGACGCGGACCGACGCGGCCGTAGAGGGTGCCGCGCACGATGCCGCGCGCCCGGTGCGTCTCGTCGACGAGAGGCTCAGCGGACCAATCGAGAATGAAGACGTCACGCAACAACAGATCGTGAATCTCTGACGACCCGTCAGGAACAGCGACGCCCTTGCGGTGCTCGGCACGCGCCACATCGGGCGCAAACGAAGCAAGAACGTTGAGGGTCGGCTGCGTCAGCGGCCGCGGCGGCGACGCCGACAAGACAGGAGCGCGGGAGGCGCGCAAGCCGGTGACATGGCCGTTCAACAAGACGGCATCCATCACACGGGCATCTTTGCCAAAGGCAGAACCGTCGTCGTCATGGCGCTCAGCGTCGTAGTGGCCGACGAAGCTGCCGACGACCCAGCCGCCCCTGGCGAGAACGACCTCGGTCTTCTTTTTCTCCGGCACCGGCGTCGCTGCAGTCACGACGCGCACAATACCGCGTCAGCGGCGGCGGCGACGCAGCAGCAACCCCAAGAGGGCAAAGGGAAAGAGCGACGACGTCGTCGAGGTCGCGCAGGTCGGTCCGCCGCTGGCGGCGAATTCGTCTTCGAAGGCTTCGCCGTTGCAGAGGACGGCGGTGGAGTCGACCTCGCCATCGTCGAGGACGCCGTCGCCAGCGGTGCCGCCGTTGGCGCCGTCGTCGATGCCGGCTTCGATCTTTTGTCCACCGGCGTTGCAGCCGTCGTCGCCCGCGTTGATGGGCGCGGTGCGGATCAACGACGAGACGCCGGCGCCGCCGTTTTGTCCGTCGACGCCATCAACGCCTGCGGGTCCGCGGTCGCCGTCGACGCCAGGAACGCCGGGGGCGCCTTGTCCGCCGTCTTCGCCATCGACGCCGTCGTTGCCGTCGGCGCCATCGTCACCAGCAGCGCCGTTGCAGATGGCGTCGCGGCGGTCGACCTCGACGTCGCCGAGCACGCCGTCTCTGTCGTCGTCGCCGCCGCTGCTGACGACGACGCCGCCGAAGGCGCAGTCAGCGACAGCAGCATCGTCGACGCGAACGACGACGGGGGCGACATCGTCGCGGCAGACAAACACAGAAGAGCCGACCTCGTCGTCGGCCAGGACGCCATCGCCGTCAGCGTCGACGCCGACGTCGATGCGCTCGCCGCCGGCGGCGCAGTCATCGCCGAAGCCAACAACGCTGCTGCGCAAGATCGCATCGAGAAAACGAGCGCCGACGTCGACGGCGCCGACATCGCAGGCGCCGTCTGTGACGCGCGCACCGCGCTGATCGCGCACGACGACGCTGCCGTCGACGGCGACGCAGTCACCAGCGTCGATGGCGTCGCCTGAAGGCAAGAGGGTGGGCACAGGGCCACCGTTGTCGCGCAGCGCGCCCACGACGGTGGCGCCGACAGCCGCAGCGTCGCCGGCGTCGAAGCCGCAGCCGACGACGTCATCGACGAGGTTGCCGCCGGCCGAGACGACGGTGGCGTCGCCCGCGGCGGACTTGCAGTTGGCGCCGTCGGGCGAGCTGTTGCCGATCAACAGCGAGGCATGAACAATGGCGGCGTCGACGAAGAACAAGGCGCCGCCCGAGACGACGGCGCTGTTGTCGGCGAAGGTGCTGCTCTCGATCACACCGGAGTATGCGGCCGAGACCGCGCCACCGCTGGTGCTCGTGCTGTTGCCGCTGAAGGTGCTGTGATCGATCGACCAGCTGTCGGTGACGCCGTCGCCATTGATGACGACAGCGCCATCAGCGACGTCGCTGAAGGTGCTGTTGGCGATGCGCGTGTCGCCGGCAACGACGACGACGCCCGAACCCTCGAGGCCCTGAAACAAGCTGTGATCGATGCGCAGCGCGGGCCGGTCGCCGAGGCCGTTGAACTCAACCTTCACCGCTGGCGCAGCGCCGGTGCTGCCTTCGACGACGACAAAGTCGAGGGCGACGTCGCTGTTCAAGGCGACGATGGCGCCGTCGCTGGCGCCCTGCAACGTCAGGTGCTCGAGCCGCAAGGTGCTGTTGTCGACGTTGATGTGGCTGCCGTTCAACTGCAGCGTGGCGCCGCCACCGCGCACGACGACGCCGCCCTCGCTGTCGACGACGAGGTCGGCGCCGACGACGTAGAAGCCTTCGCCGACGACGATGACGTCACCAGCGTCGCCGGCAGTGCAGGCGTCGACGGCGGCGTCGTTGGCCGCGGCGTCAAAGGCCTCGCGCAGCGAACAGTCGCCATCGGCGTTCACTTCATCGTCGGTGGTGCTGACAGTGATGGTGGCGGCAAACGACGTCGTCGACGCCAGCGAAGACGCCAACAACGTGGGCACGAACAGAGAGCGGCGCATGAAATTCTCCGACGAAAACAAGAAGACCGAAATCAGGGCCAAGACCAGGGCCAAATTCAGGGCCAACATCAGGGCCAACATCAGGGATCGTGAACGACGACGAGCTCGACGCGGCGGTTTTGCGCCCGCGCCTCTTCATCGACGCCCTCGACGAGGGGACGCGACGCACCGTAACCCTCGGCGGTCAGCCGCTCAGCGGCGATGCCGCGGGCGATGAGGGCCTCGCGCACGGCGAGGGCGCGGTTCTTCGAGAGCGTGACGTTGTGTTGGTGAAAGCCGGTGTCGTCGGTGTGACCTTCGACGCGCACGTGGCGCAGTTCGGGGTGATCGATCAAGACAAAGGCGATCGAGTCGATGAGCTTCGTCGACGACGGCAAGAGCTTGGCCGAGTCAAAGGCGAACAAGAAGCGCTCGCCAAACTCGATCTTCTCGGCGGTGACCGCGACGGGCACCGAGGTGACGAGCGGGCAGCCGTTCTTGCGTCCGGGGGCAGCGACGTCGGGGCATTCGTCTTTGTTGTCGGCCACGCGGTCGCCGTCTTTGTCGGGGGCGCGGCAGCCGGCGTAGTCGACATCGCCGGGCTGGCGCGGACACTTGTCGTCTGCGTCGGCCACGGTGTCGCCGTCGTTGTCGTCGTCTTTGCAGCCGTCTTGGTCTTCGAAGCCGTCGATGTCTTCGGCGACGTCGGCGCATTTGTCATCGACGTCGTTGATGCCGTCGTGGTCGCCGTCGTCTTCGGGGCAGCCGTCATCGTCGGCGACGCCGTCGTTGTCTTCGGCGGCGTCGGGGCACTTGTCGAGGTCGTTGTCGACGACGTCGCGGTCGCCGTCGTTGAAGTCAAACGCGCCCCTGACGCCGCCCATGACGCGAAAGTCAGGAACACCAGCGCCGCCGACGACGCCCCCGCCCGCGGCGGCGAAGACATCGACGACGCCACGGTCGACGACGGCGCCGACCTTGGCCTCGACGGGGGTGCTGGCAAACGCGATGGGCAAGACGGTGACGGCGCCATCGACGCTGGCCTGCACTTCGACGGGCAGGTCGACGCCGACCTCAACCAGCGGCAAGGCGATGCCGACGTCGTAGAAGGCCTCGTGACCGACGACGACGCCACCGACGCGCGAGATCGAGCGGGCGCGGTAGCCAAGGCCTGCGCCGAAGCGCGTGCCGAACAGCGTTTTGCCGACGACGACCTCGGGGGCGAGGGTGAAGAACTTCTCACCGAGGTAGTCACCGCCGCCCCCTGACGGTGAACTGCGCGGCAACGCCGTCGGCAGCGTGAACGCCGGCACGACGGCGAGGTCGACGACGCTGTCGGTCTGGTGCAGCAGCTGAAACTTCGGCGACAGGCGCACGTCGCCGAGGCCGGCGGGGGTGAGCGGCGAGAGCGGCAGCTCTTTGGGCAGGGCGCCGCGGCTCTGAAACACGATGACAGGCACGTCGACGCTGAGCTCGAACCAGTCGAAGACGCCGAAGCTGGCGACGACGTCGGCGAAGACGCGGGGGCCGACGAGGGCGCCTTCGCGCACGAGGCCGTCGTCGGTCTTGCGGTAGATCGCCAGCGGATCGTTCTCGTAGCCGAGCCAGCCGCCCACCTCGAGGTTGCCGGCGGGCAGCGCCTGCGCGCCTTCGACGTCGAGGATGCCGTTGCTGTCGACGGCCGGCCGCCAGCGCTCGAGGGTAAACTGCCCCCCGTCTTCCGCGGCCCGCGCCGC
>JANNAY010001201.1:0-3111 GCA_031384945.1 Deltaproteobacteria bacterium | reverse complement strand
CCCCCCGTGCGCGGCGCAAGACGACTCCATGACGGGCGCGCAGAACGACCTCGACTTCGACCTCAAGTGCTACCGCGCGCAAATCTCTCTCTATCTCGCCGCTGTCGACGCTGGCGGCGGCGTCGTCGCCGGCGACCCCGTCGACGTCGACGCCAGCGACGACGGCTTCAAGGTCGCCGTCGCCTGGGTGCAGGGCGCTGTCAAAGGCGCGCGCCCCACCATCGTCATCTTCACCGCCGACGTCGACCCCACCGACGTCGTCCTCGACAACGCGCCCCTCGGCAAGACGCCCCTCACCCTCGTCGACATCGTCACCGCCGGTCCGCACACGGTGCTGTTCAAGCGCGAGGGCAAGGCGCCATTGACCCGCTCCATCGACGTCAAAGCCGGCGCCGTCACCCGCGAAAACGGCGTGCTGTCGTCGGGCGGTCCGCTGGTGAAGTCGACCCCGGTCGTCGGCGATCCGGTCCTGCCGCCGACGACGACGCCCGCGCCGGCGCCTGCGTCGTCGATGGCGACCATCGGCTGGGTGCTTGCTGGCGTTGGCGGCGCCGTCGGCGTCATCGGCCTCGTCGGCGGCGTCGGCTGGCTCGGCGACGCCGGCAACCTCTCGGTGCTCAAGGTCGACAAGAACGGCGACCCGGTGCTGAAAGACGGCGAGCCGCAGTTTCAGCTGCCCACCAACCTCTGCCGCAGCGGCAGCGGCGACACCTTGCGGCAGGGCGATTTTCGCTGCGCCAAAGACATCGCCAACCCCGACCGCCCCTCGGTCGCCCAGGTCAGCGCTGAGCAACAAGACCTCGCCGTCAGAGCCGCCGCCGCCTTCGTCGTCGCTGCCATCGGCATCGTCGTCGCAGGCACCGGCACAGCCCTCGCCCTCACCTCCGGCGAAGACCAGGACGCCGCGGTCGGCGCCCCCGTCTCCCGATAGCGCGGCTCCGCCCCGTCGTCCTTTGCGCCGCGCGCTATTGGGCGCGATGAGCGTCGAGGCGATGACGCGCTGCGTTTCTTCGGTGTCACCCTTTTGACAGCGCGACGACGACGAAGCAGATCCCGCCCTGCCGGGCATGCTTGTCGTGCCGCCTCGGGAGCCTCCACATGTTCGTTCGCCTCGCGTCTGGTTTCGTCGTCGTCGTTGCTGCCGTCTTCGGCACTGCGGGTTGCCCGCGCGAGCTGACCCCCATCACCGACGCTGGACCGCAAGGTCCCGCCCTGATCGCCTGCGAGCGCGTCGAAGACTGCCCGCAGTTCGTCGAGGGCGCGGCCACGCAGCTGGTGCGCTGTGACGGCTCGTGCCGCGTCATCTGCAACGGCGTCGACGAGGCCTGCCCCGCTCAATTCTTCTGCGCCGCCGACGGCACCTGCGCCATCGGCTGCCGCGACTCTGGCGAGTGCGCCGCGGGCGAGCTCTGCAACGGCGGCGAGTGCAGCGCGGGCGGCGGCAGCGACTGCTCGTCGAAGTGCGACTGCGCCCCCGGCGAGGTCTGCAACACCGGCCAATGCCAGCCCGCCGGCAACAGCTGCGTGACCAGCGCCGACTGCCCGCGCGGTCCCAACGCCCCCGCCGACGACTGCGAAGCCTTCCAGTGCAACGGCTTCTCTGACCAGTGCTTCGATCCGTCGCCGACGCCCTGCACCACCTCGACCGAGTGCGTTGGCCGCCCCGGCTGCACCGGCGGCGCCGTCTGCGCCTGCACCACTGCCGGCGCCTGCGTGCCCGACGTCGCCTGCACTGCCCAGACCGAGACCGCCGACTGCGGCGCCGAGAACTTCTGCGACGGCAACGGCGACTGCCAGGCGAAGCCCAACTGCGCCGGCGACGGCGAGTGCAGCGGCTTCGGCCTCACCTGCAACGAAGGTGCTGGCAAGTGCGAGCGCGCGCAGTCGTGCACGCTGTCAGCGGACTGCACGACGGCGCCCAACACGTTCTGCGTCAACACGTTCTGCACCGTGCCCACCTGCAACAACGGCGCGGTCACCTGCAACGCCGACCAAGACTGCTCCGTCGACGGCCGCTGCGTCGTCGCTGGCAGCGGCACCAGCTGCACCGGCGATGGCAGCTGCCAAGACAACCAGTTCTGCAACTTCACGCTGAACCCGAGCCAGTGCAGCGTCGGCTGCCGCAACAACACCTCGTGCCCGAACGCCAGCGACACCTGCAACGGCGCCCACCAGTGCGTCGGCGGCGGCGGCGCTGGCGGCGGCTTCGGCGAGACCTGCGCCGACGACGCCGACTGCCAGTCGCCCATGATCTGCGGCCTGTTCACCTCGACGTGCGCCGAGACCTGCGGCACCGACGCCGACTGCATCGCCTGCAACGCCGCCAACGGCTCGTGCACCTGCGGCGCGAACATCAGCGGCTTCTGCGCCGCCAACTGATGCGGGCACTCGTCGTCGCCGCGCCGCTTGCCTGCGGATGGCTCGCCTGCGGGCCGCTGCCGACGACGACAGAGAAGGCGCCGCTGACCGAGCTGCGCATCGCCGCCGGCAGCGACTTCGGCTTCGAGGTCGTCAGAGACGGCGTCGTCGTCGGCAGAAGCGCCCACGACCCGCTGTGTCCGCCGCTGTCGGTGGCGCTGCGGCTGCCCGACGACAACGGCAAATGGATCGACGTCACCGATCCCCTGCCCCGCAGCGACGTGATGACCCTGCGCGGCGAAGAGGCCTTCGTCGACGCTGATGGCGCCGACGTCGTCTTGCGCGATGCCTCAGGCGTCGAAGCCGGCTTCGCCCGCGTCGACGTCAACGACAACGGCGCCGAAGGATTCGTCGACGTCGACGTCACCTTCGACTTCGACGAGGTCGACGTCGCCTACGTCAGCGCCTGCTTCGCCATCGACGCAGACGAACACGTCGTCGGCGGCGGCGAACGCTTCAGCGGCCCCGACTTGAAGGGAACGATCGCGCCCATCGTGTTCTCGGCGCCGGCGCAGACCGCGTCGGGCACCAACGAGGCCCACGTGCCCGTGCCGTTCTTCGCCACCACGCGCGGGCTTGGCGTGCTCGTCGAGAGCGAGCGCGTCGGCGCCTTTGACGTCGACGTCAGCGTGCCCGGCGCGGTCTCTGTGCGCTGGCTCGGCACCGAGCTGCCGCTGCGCATCCGCGGCGGCG
>JANNAY010001166.1:0-1782 GCA_031384945.1 Deltaproteobacteria bacterium | reverse complement strand
CGGCGTCGTCGACGTCGACGAACAGCGCCGCCGGATCGACGTTCAACCGCGCCGAGACGTTGCGCTCGGCGGTGAGGCGATCGCCGCGGTGGCGCGTCCACAGCCCACCGACGCTGACCTCGCCGAAGCTGCGCGGCTCGTTGACGATCAACACGAAGTCGAGCGGCAGCCGCAGCGACGCGCCATCTTTCTCGGCGACGAAGGCGCCGTCGCTGCCGTTCATCAACGCCAGGCCCTCGTGCTCGAGAAAGCGCCACAACGACGACGGTGACGGCACCGGCCCGATGGCGCCCAGCAGCTTCTTCTTCGGCGCAGCGCCGGCGACGGCGTCGACGATGACGAGGCGGGCGACGTCGTCGCGCACCATGCAACACACGAGGCGCTCGGGATGCTCGTCGGTGGCTTGCACGCTCATCGTCCAACGCACGACAGCGCTGCCGTGGCGGGTCACCAGCGCGCGCAGCTCAGACAGCGCCGGCGACGAGGGCGGCGGACCGCGCAGCAACGTCAACCGCGCCGTCACGGCCTCTTTCAAGCCGGAGGCGTTGAGGTCTTCGGCGATTTCTTCTCTGAGGGCGCCGGCGTCGACGTCGGCGAGGGCGACGGCGCAGACGACGTGCAGCGGCAGCTCGACACCGATCTCGTCGCCGACGTCGGCGCCTTCGGGGGCATCGGCGAGAGCGACTTCGAAATGGGGACGGGGCACCGCATCGCCAGCGACGACGGTGGCGAAGCGGTAGACGCCGAGCACGCCGTCGTCGTCGCGACGGGCTTCGATCACGGGCACATCCGGCGACTTCGGCGGCGGCGACGCCGCTGGCCACGACGGCACGCACAGCTTGCGCGCGGCCTCTTCGAGGAGCGCGAAGACCAGGTCATCGATGACGTCGACGTCGGACGCTGCGGTCACGGGCGCGACCCTACTCCAGCTCGGCAGGGTGAATGAGTGCGAACACTTCGGGCACTTCGGTGACGGCTGCAGGCACTGCGGTCAGCGAGGCGGATGCGCCGGCGTTACTCGGCGTCTTTCAGCAGCGACGCAAACGGCCGCTCTTCGCGCGTCAGGTAGCCCTGCTCTTTCAGCCACTCGACGGCATCCAGCAGCTCGCTCGACACGTCGCCCTCGGCGGGGATCGTGTCGGCGTCGTCAGAGAGCTCAGCGGAAATGATGTCGTCGAAGGAGAGCACCGGGAAACCTCCGTCACTGCAGGTCGCTGTCTGGCTCAACGCAGCGAACATGCCAGCGACGGATGCACATCCCATGGCCGAACCGATCGCGTCCGGATGCGACGACCACACCGCCGCATGTGACGCACCACACGACGTGTGCACAGCAGGCACGCCCCGTTGCTGCTGTGCACAGATCGCAGGTGTGAATTGCTTTCAGTTTTCGGGGATGCGGTTCTCATCGAACGCCGTCAGCAGCGCGTGCAGCGCCTCGATCTCGCGTCGAATGGCAGCGCCAGCTTCGGTCTGGCCGACGAGCCGCGTCGCGGGGAACGTTCGCAGGTTCTCGACCTTCGGCACGATGTCGGCGCCAGCTTTGACGGCGTCGTCGACGGACTCGAAGTGGTGGTGCTCGGCCAGCGCGGTGCGCCCGGCTTCGAGGATGAGCGTGAAGCCCTTGTCGCCGTAGGCCTCTGAGAATGCGCCGTCGATGGTGACGGCCATGCCCGACTTCTTCAGCGGCGTCTCGCCCTTCTCGAGCTTCACCGGCACATGGCCGTTGACGATGAAGCCGACCTCGGGATCGCCGCCGAGCTCGGCGAAGACGCGGCGGCA
>JANNAY010001126.1:0-3732 GCA_031384945.1 Deltaproteobacteria bacterium | reverse complement strand
TCAGCAACCGCGGCGCGGCGAGCAACACAGCCGTGCTGGTCTTGGGTCACTGCCCAGGGGCCTTCCACGTCGTGAAGCACCAGCACTTCGCCCGGTCGTCGAAGTTGCTCGCCGTCACGAGCGTCGATGTCGCAAACCGTCGGGTGCTCGAGATCGACGGTCGACGCGCCGTCGCCGCCTACGCTGAGGCCATCGGGATCGCGGAAGCAGAGTTCACGCCGGAGATCGCGCTGTTGCATCCGCTCTGCTTGCCGAGCGAGGGCGAGCGATATGTTCGCGCCGTCCGCGCCGTCGAGCCGGACGGGTCCATCAGCTTCTACTGCGCGATCGAAGAGGGCATGGTCCTCGAGATCGGCGAACGCGAAGACATGGCGGCGTCGCTGGGCCGCGGGCTCGAGGGCGTCTCTGCCCAACTTCTCATCGTCTTCAACTGCATCCTGCGCCAGCTCGAAGCGACGCAGACCGGCGTGATGCCGTCGCTGATGGCGCGCGTGCGCGCAGTGAGCAGCGCATCGATCGGCTTCGACACATACGGCGAGCAGCTCAATGGGCTGCACATCAACCAGACCTTTGTGGCTCTGGCCCTCGGAGGTGCGCAGTGATCGTCGACGTCGCGAGCCCCGGCAACGCCCGCACACTACTCGAGCGGGCAGCGGCCGCCGAGAAGACCGTGGTCGTCCTCAAACAGCGCGTGCGAGAACTGCTCGACGGTGACAGCAGCTCTCACCTGCAGCGCCAGCTTCAGCGATCACGCAAGCGCAGTGAAGACGTCGCGCGCCGCCGAGAGCTCGTTGAGCTGCGCAACCGTGAGCTGCAGCGCTACTCGACGTCGCTCGAGCTCGAGGTCCGCAACCGCACCGCCGACCTGCACGCCATCCTCGACAACGTCGACTCCGGCTTTCTCCTCGTCGACGCCGACATGATCGTGCAGCCCGGACACAGTCGCAGCTGCGCCACCCTGCTCGGCGCATCCGGTCTCGCGGGCAAGACGCTCACGCGATTGCTGGGCATGAGCAGCGCAACGGCAGCGTGGCTCTCCGTCGCTGTGGGTCAGGTCTTTGCCGATGAGCTGCCCGAAGAGGTCGCGCTCGCCCAGATGCCTGCGCGTCACGTTGTGCACGGGCGGGTGCTGCGCCTCGTGCCGCGGGTGATCCGCGACTGCGGTCGCGTCGTTCGCCTGCTCATCACGCTCAACGACGCGACGGCGCTCGAGGCCGCACAGACTGAGTCGAAGACCAACCAGATGCTCGTTGGCATTCTCGCCCAACGTGAAGCGTTTGACCTGTTCGTCGACGACGCGCGCGCTGAGATCGCGAGCGCGCGCGCCAGCCGGTTTGAACAAACGCTGCTGCGGCGCACCGTTCACACGATCAAGGGCAACAGCGCATCGTGGGGCATCGACGCCCTCGTCGACGTCTGCCACCAGGTCGAAGAGAGCGCGCTGCTCGGCGCGTCCGACATCGATGCTGTCGACGCCGCTTTTGCCGCCTTCTTCGATCGCCACAAGAAAGTGCTCAACGTGCTCTGGCACGATGACGCCGCCCATGGCCGCTACGCCATCGGCGAGGCCCAGATGGTTGAGCTCGACGACATCGTGAGCGACGGCCGCGACCACCGCGACCACCGCGAGCACCTGGCCACGTGGAAATCACAGCTCGTGCTCAAACGTGCAGGCGAGATGATTGGCCCGCTGCCGAGCTTCATCGATCGGCTCGCGGCGCGCCTCGAAAAGTCGGTCGAGTTCGAGCTGCGGGGCGGCGAGACGCTAATCGATGCGCGCCGCCTGCGCCCGCTGCTGGCTGTGCTGCCGCATCTGCTGCGCAACGCCGTCGACCATGGCATCGAGTTGCCAGACGACCGGGGCGAAAAAGCTGCCCGCGCTCGCGTCACGCTCGACATCAGCGAGCACGATGGCGGCTGGTGCTTCGCCGTCGAAGACGATGGCCGCGGCATCGACACAAGAGCGCTGCGTGCCCGCGCAGCGGAAATGGCAACGATCGGTGGGCCTGCGGTCCAGCACCTCAGCCGTGCCAACCTGCTCCGCCTCATTTTCGTCGACGGCCTCTCGACGGCGGCTGTCGCCACTGAGGTCAGCGGCCGCGGGACCGGCATGTCGGCGATCCTCGCCGTTGTTCAGCGCCTCGGCGGCACCGTCGATGTGGACAGCGTCGATGGCAAAGGGACGCGCATCACGTTGTCCGTGCCGCGGGAGGCCAGCGTGCGCGTGGCGGCGTAGCCGGACCACCAGCTGACAGGCCTGAGGCGTTGACTTCAATGTCAATCGTGGGGCACCGTCGTCGCCATGGTGCTTCAAGTCCACGACGAAGGCGGCGTTCGCACACTGACTCTCGACCGCGCTGAGCGAAAGAACGCCCTGTCGCCAGAGCTCGTCGAAGCCCTCGACGCCGGCTTCGCTGCCGCCGACAAAGACGCCGCCGTCAAAGTCGTCGTCGTCACCGGCAGAGGCGAAGGCGACAAAGCCGCCTTCTGCGCCGGCGGCGACCTCGGCGGCGGCCTCGCCGGCGACGGCTTCTTCGAGCAGCACCAACAGCGCGGTGGCTTCGCCAACCTGCTGCTGACGATGCGTCGCATGAAGAAGCCCACCGTCGCTGCGGTGAACGGCCTGGCGCTCGGTGGCGGGTTCGGGCTGGTGCTCGCCTGCGACCTCGCCGTCGCCGCCGACGACGCGCGGCTCGGCACGCCTGAAGTGAAGCGCGGGCTGTTTCCGATGATGATCGCGGCGCTCATCGACGAAGTGCTGCCGAAGAAGCAGGCGATGGAGCTGATGTTGCTCGGCGGCGAGGTCAAAGGACAGCGCGCCGTCGACCTCGGCATCGTCAACCGCGTCGTCGCCCGCGACAAAGTCGTCGAAGAAGCGAAAGCGCTGGCGGCGTCAATCGCGAAGATGTCGCCGGCGGTGCTGGCGTTGGGCAAGCGCGCGGTGATGCTGCAGCGCGACATGCCCTTCGAGCAGAAGCTGATGTTCTTGCGCGACCAGCTGACCTTGAACCTGCAGCTCGAGGACGCCGCTGAAGGCGTCACTGCCTTTCTCGAAAAGCGCGATCCGATTTGGAAGGGACGTTGAGCCATGGCTGAGCAACTCGATCTCAAGATCAAAGACCTCGAAGAGCGCGTCGCGAAGATCTCAAAGATGGGCGGCGACACCGCCGTCCAGAAACAGCACGACGCCAAGAAGCTGACCTGTCGCGAGCGGATCGGTTTGCTCTTCGACGTCTCGACGTTTCAAGAGATTCTGATTCACGCACACCACACCTCAGACTCCCCAATGATGCAGGGTCGAGAGACGCCAGCCGATGGCGTCGTCGTCGGCATCGGCAACGTCGACGGCCGCCCCGTCGCCGTCATCGCCTTTGACTTTACAGTGATGGCCGGCACCATCGGCCAAAATACAGAGATGAAATGCGCGCGTTTGCGACAGCTCGCCCTTGAGCGGCGCATGCCCATCGTGTGGTTGCTCGATTCAGCAGGCGCCCGCGTGCAAGAGGCCGCGACCTCGATGTTCGCTGGCTCGGGCCAGATGTTCTTCGATCAAGTGATGATGAGCGGCGTGATTCCGCAGGTCGCCGCGATGATGGGACCATGCGCCGCGGGCACCGCCTACGTGCCCGGCCTCGCCGACTTCGTGCCGATGGTGAAGAACATCGGATCGCTCGCGCTCGGCGGTCCGGCCCTCGTCAAGGCTGCCACGGGGCAGGACATCTCGGAGCAGGA
>JANNAY010001082.1:0-8503 GCA_031384945.1 Deltaproteobacteria bacterium | reverse complement strand
CAGCGAGACGCCGGGCGATGCGCACCATCGCCGCCTTGCAAACGTCGGCCGCCGAGCCCTGGATCGGCGTGTTGACGGCGACGCGCTCGCCAAAGCTGCGGTCCATCGGGCTCTTGCTCTTCAGCTCGGGGATGATGCGCCGGCGTCCCAGCAAGGTCTCAGCGTATCCTCTTTCTTCGGCGAGTGCGACTGCTTCTTCGGTGAATTCTCTGACGCCGGTGTACGTCTCAAAATAGGCATCGATGTAGCGCTGCGCTTCTTTGCGCTCGACGTGCAGCTGCTGCGACAACGCCGTGGCACCCTGTCCATAGATGGTGGCAAAGTTGACGGTCTTACCGACGTTGCGCTCAGATTTGCTCAACTCTGAAGGCTTCTTGTTGAACAGCTGCGCCGCGGTCTTTCTGTGGATGTCTTCACCCGTGCGGTAGGCCTCGACCAGCTGCTCATCGCGCGTGACGTGGGCCAGCAAGCGCAGCTCGATCTGCGACCAGTCGGCGTCGATCAGCAGGCGCTCGCGGCCGAGCGGATCTTTCGTCGCCACAAAGGCGCGGCGGATGCGCACGCCGTCGTCGGTCTTCACCGGCGTGCGCTGCAAGTCAGGATCGGTGGTGATCAGGCGGCCCGTCTGGCCCGTCGTCATCTGAAAGGTGGCGCGCACGCGGCCGTCGGCGTGCACTTCTTCGGTGAGCACGTCGACGTAGGTGTTGATCAGCTTGTCGATCTTGCGGTGCTCGAGGATCTCGCGGCAGATCTCGTGCTTGCTCGCGAGGCGCTCGAGCACCTCGGCGTCGGTCGAGTAGCCGGTCTTCGTGCGCTTGATGATCGGCAGCTTGAGCTCGTCGAACAAGACCTCACCGAGCTGCTTCGGCGACGCGATGTTGAAGACGCGGCCCGCGTGACCATGAATGCGCGTCGTCGACGCCGCCAGCCGCTCACGCAGTTCGTCGCCGACGATCTTCAGCTCTTTCACGTCGATGGCGACGCCGGCCATCTCCATCTTTGCCAGGATCTGCGCGAGGGGCAGGTCGATGTCGGCGAAGAAGGCGTCTTGTCCGCGGGCCTTCACCATGTCGCGCAAGATCGGCGTGAGTGCTTTGACGGCCTGGCAGCAGTCGACGGCGTAGCGGGCGACGTCGACGACGCTGACCTCGGCCAGCTTCTTCTCGCCAGGGTCGACGCTGTCTTTCTTTTTGCGCGGCGCGATGGTGCCGCCGGTCAGGTCTTTCTTCTCGGGCAGCGTGCGGTGCAAATACTCTTTGGTCACGCTGCCGAGGGCGTGCGGCAAGACCTTGGTCGGGTCGACGAGAAACGACCCCAGCTGCACATCGAAGGTCACGCCGCGCAAGGTGATGCCGCGCCGCGCGAGCAACACGGTGAGCGCCTTGTGATCGTGGATGGTCTTCTTCTTCGTCTCGTCCTGCAGAAATGGAAGGAGCGCGATCAAGCGGGCGTCGTCGCCAGAGCCGCCGGCGCAGGCGACGTAGACGCCGCTGCCTTCGTCGGCGCACAGCGCGATGCCCGTCAACGAGCCGCGCAGGTGCGAACCGCCGTCGACCACGGCGAAGACGGCGACTTCGCGGTCGCCGAAGGCTGTGACGGCGCTGGCGACCTCGTCGGGGCCGCCGCAGACGACGAATTCGCCGACGTCGGCCTCGCCTTCTTTTCTGGCTTTGACGGCCTGGTCGCGCGTGAGCAGCGAATAGAACTCGAGCGCGGTGAAGAGCTCGTTCAGCTCTTTGACGTCGCTGTCTTCGATGACGAGGTCGGTGACGCTGACCTCGAGGGGCGCGTGCTGGTTGATGGTCGCCAGCTCTTTCGACAACAGCGCGTCGCCGCGGCCGGCGGTCAGGGCGTTCTTGCTGCGTCCTTTGAACAGGTCAGGCTGCGTCTCGAGCTTCTGAAAGATCGCGTCGAGCGAGCCGTGCTCTTCGAGCAGCTGCTGCGCGCCCTTCTGGCCGATGCCCGCGACGCCCGGAATGTTGTCGGAGGCGTCGCCCATCAAGGCCAGATAATCAACCATCTGTTCGGGCCAGACGCCCCACTTCTTCTTCACCAACTCGCGATCGTAGACAACGTCTTTGATCGTATCGTGCATACGCACTTTGTCGTCGAGCAGCTGGGCGAAGTCTTTGTCGCTGCTGACGATGACCACCTCGTGGCCCAGCTCTTTCGCCTGCCGGGCGAGGGTGCCGATGACGTCGTCAGCCTCCCACCCGATCACGCGCAGCATGGGGAACTTGTTGGCCCGCACGACCTTGTCGATGTTGGCGAGCTGCTCGCGCATCTCATCGGGCATCGGGGCCCGCTGCGTCTTGTACTGTGGATACTTTTCGTCGCGAAACGTCTTGCCCGGTGCATCAAAAATGACCGCGCCATACGACGGTCTTTTCCCAGCAAACAGCTTGCGAAACATCGTGGCGAAGCCGAACGTCGCGTTGGTGTGAGTGCCGTCGCGCGTCGTCAAATGCGGCGGGATCGCGAAGAAGGCGCGGTAGACGAGGGCGGAGCCGTCGACGAGAACGACGCGAGAAGACATGCCCGCTTCTTAGCCGAAAAAAGAAACGAGGCCCTCGCGGACCTCGTTGCAGGAGCTGGAGCAAAAGCTCAGCTCAGCTGCACTGGCCGTCTTCCGAGCATTCGCCGTCGGCGACGACGCAGACATCGGCGGTGCCGCCGGCCTTGAGGGTCGCGGTGGCTTCGGCTTGGCCGGCTTCGCAGCCGGTGTCGCCGGCTTCGAGCGCGCAGTACTCGTTGCCGTCAAAGGCGACGATGGTGACGAAGTCTTCGGCTTCGCAGCCGTTGGCGAAGTCGGCGGGGTCGGCGATCGGCGATCCCGTGCCCGTGTCTTCGAGGTCGCAGTCGGTGCCGTTTTCACAGACCGGCTCAGACGGCGCCACGCAGACGCCGACGTCGACGTCGCAGGTGGTGTTGTCGGTCTCGTTGGCGCAGTCAGCGTCAGCGGTGCAGCTGACCGCCGAGCCTTCGTTGTCGCAAGCGACCGAGAAGGACAGGACAGCGGCGAGGCCAAGGGTCGAGAGGGCGATGACGGACTTCATGTGTTTCTTCTCCATGCGGGTTCGAGAGACGTTCTGCCGTGGGCCCGCGCTTCGCGCAAGTTGCGCGCGTCGATGAAAACGACCCGCGACAGCGACGTCATAGGCGTCCACGGATGAGCCTCTGGCATGACGGTTCTCGACGACCGCTCAGAAAACTGAGGGTCGATTCACAACCCAGGTTGTTCGTCGTCGCTGTTCGTCGTCGCTGTTGGTGGCGAACCGCGCGGTCAGTTCTGGCAGGTCGCGTAGTAGGCGCTGATGAAGCCCGTGCCGCCGGCCGGCTTCTTGATCTTGTGCCAAGTGCGGTTGCCGTTGATCGACTGGCCTTCGACAGAGTCGACGCGCTCGACGGTGGATCCGTTGCTCAGCGTGCCGACAGCAGCGTTCGACGTCGAAGCGGTCGAGCGGATGTTCAAGCCCTGCGAGGCGTTGACGACCTTCACGCGGGCGCAGGTCGGCGTGGCCGGCGGCGGCGGCGGCGCTTCCGTCGACGGCATCACCTTGAGCGCGTCGAACACGATCTTCTTGCGGCCCGAGATGGCCTCGCCGGTGTTGTCGTTCAAGACGACCTTCACAGTGCCAGCGCGGAAGTCGAAGACGCCGAGGTCTCTGAAGCCTTCGATGGCGCGCTGGTCGACCTGGCGCGTGTCGACAACGCCGTCGTGCTCGACGCGGTAGCGGGACAGCTGCGACGTCGCCACCGAGGAGTCGGTGTAGGCCGAGAGCTTGTAGCGGCCGGCGGTCTCGATCTTGATCGTCCACTCGCCGAAGTTTTCGCGCGACGAGTTCGCCGTCGCGTGCGTCCAGATCAACGAGCCGTCGTGGCCTTCGTTGTCTTCGGCGCGCAGGTACTCAGTCGGACCGCCAGCGCGAAAGCAGCCATCGGTCTCTTCGATCACGCGGCCCGCGGCGGGAACGACGGCGCACTCATCGTTCGACGGCGGCGTCGGCGTGACGCTGCCGTCGCCGTGGTAGGCGAGGGCGTCGAGGTCGGCGAGGGTGCCGGCGAAGCGGTTGGTGTCGACGTTGCCGGTGATGCCGCTGTGGCGACCAGCGTCGGTGTACTGGTGAAAGTTGTAGCGGCTCCACGGGGCCGGGACGAGCGGGCAGTCGGTGCCGTAGTGGGCGATCCACACGGGGTAGCCGGCAAAGGCGGCGCCGTTGTTCGAGGGCTTCACCTGGTCCTGCCAGAAGTACGGACCCGTGTAGATGATCGGCTTAACGCCGGTGATGTCTTCAACGCGGTCGAGCCACTGCTGCACCTTGCGCTGAATCGTCGCCGACGACTGACCATCGGTGCTCTCGACGTCGATGACCGGCGGCAGGTCGCCGTCTTCGAGGGCGCCCATCTGCTCGAGCAGCAAGTCGGCCTGCGCGATCGGATCCTTGTTGCTGCGAAAGAACTGGTACGCGCCGCGCTTCACGCCAGCAGCCTTGGCCCCGCGCCAGTTCTCGAGAAAGCGCGGGTCGGTGAAGTTGACGCCGTCGCTGACGCGGATGAAGGCGAACTCGACGCCGCTGGCCTTGACCTGCGTCCAGTTGATGCGCCCCTGGTAGTAGCTGACGTCGACGCCCTTGACGGTCTGCGACGGCGCGCAGCTGCGGGTCAGCGCTTGTTCGTCGCCGTCGCCCAACACGCCCGCGCTGCCGGCGGCGTCGCCGAAGTCGCCGAGGTCAGAGGCGTTCACGTCGCTCAGGTCGTTGGTGCAGCCGGCGCCCGCGCCAACAACGGCGGCGGCGAGAACGGCGATGGCGACGAGGTGCTTCGTGCTCTGCATGAACGGCAGCATGCGGGTCAGCTGGGCACTTCCGACGTCCTCCCAACGTCGGATCCGGCGATCATCCGGTGAGAGCGTGTACGACATCGACGACGACGGCGGCGCTTCCGGATGCGGTTCCGGTGGCGGTCTCCGTCAAAGTGCGTCGGTCCTTGTGAGGAGGCTGCGAGCAACAGGCCGATCGGCGCGGCGATGCGTCTCCGCCGGGTGGCGGACCCGATCTCCGCGACGGTGGACGGCCCGTGGGCTTGCGTTGCGCGCGCCGCAGAGCCCCCAGCACCCCCGCTGCGCGCGCTGCGCGAGGGCAAAGCCATCTCCCACGATGCCCGGCCCTTCTCAGCGCGCAGCGCAACCTCCGCCGCGCGCAGCGCAAACAAACCACGAGGCCGGCCGCAAACGCTCGTCGACGACGCTGTCGGTCGCGGCCGGAGCGCCATGCTGCTCGCGCTCAGGAGACGGGCTTCGCCTCTTTGGCGTCTTCGGCAGCGATGTCGGCGTGGACCTTCGCCATGTCGAGGGCCTTCACCTGCGTGATGAGATCCTCGAGCTGGGCCGCGGGCAGGGCGCCGGCCTCGGCGAACAAGAGGACCTTGTCGCGAAAGACCGCCAGCATCGGGATGGCGCGGACGCCGAAGCCCGCGGCCAGCTGCTTCTGCGCCTCGGTGTCGCACTTGGCGAAGGTGACGTCGGTGTGCTTCTGCGCGGCGGCCTCGAAGACCGGGCCAAACGCGCGACACGGGCCACACCACTCGGCCCAGAAGTCGACGATCAGGATGCTGCTGTCGTCGATCAATTTCTCGATGTTGTCCGAGGTGGCTTCCACGGTGGTCATGGCCGGTCTGATGCTGCCTTGGCGGCGTCGTTGCAAGACTGTGCTTGCGCCACCACCGGCCGATCGAGACCATGCGCCATGGCTTTGCGTCTGCCCGGACTGTCGTCGACGTCGCTCCCCATCGGCACAGCGCTGCTGCCGGCGCTGCAGGCGCTCGAACCGCCCCGCGAGGGATACCTGCAGCTGAGCCGCAGCGACGGCTCCGACGTCGTCGTCTTCTTCTACGCCGGCAACGCCTTCTCCGCCGGCGTCTGCAGCGACGACCGCTTCTTCCCCATCGACGTCAGCACCCTCGCCGGCCACTTGAACGGCGTCGTCGACGCCCGCGTCGTCGTCACCGACCTCGCCTTGTTCTTGTGCGGCGCGGTGCTGTTTCGCAAAGCGCCGTCGGCCCACGTGCCAGCCCACCTCGTCGACGGCGAGACGGTGCTGAAGAACGTCGCCGCTCGCGGCTTCGACGCCGTCGTCGTCGTCGCCCGCACGTCGCCGGCAGGCACCGCCCGCAGCTTCTGCTTCTGCCGCGGCGGCAAGCCAGTGAAGCTCTACGCCGCTGCCGGCGAAGAATTCGCCGACGACGGCAGCATCGCCGACCGCATCGTCGACTACGTCTACCGCCACGGCGACGTCAGCCTCGACCTCTACGACGACATCCGCCTGCAGGCGGCAAAGGCGCTGGCGCCGCTGTCGACGCATCTGGCACCAGCGCCCTCGCCGACAACGACAACGACGACGACGACGACGACGACGACAGAGCCGGCGTGGCTGGTGGTGCGCCTCGGCGATCGCGTGGTGTTTCGCTTTCCCGTCGTCGACAAAGATGTCGTCGTCGGCCGCGGCGAAGAGGCCGACCTCGTGCTCGACAACCTCTCGGTGTCGCGCCTGCACGCGCAGGTGGCGCGCGACGGCGCCAACCTCGTCGTCACCGACCTCGACTCTGAGAACGGCCTGGTCTCGCGCGGCGAGCGCATGGGGCGGGTGGTGCTCGCCCCCGGCGACGAGGTCGACGTCGGCAAATACACCCTCGCCTACAGCGCCTACGCCGCCGCCGTCGACGCTGCACCCGTGTGGCCGCCGCGGCCGGGGCGTCCGATTTCTTCGTCGGGGCTCGAGACCGTCGCCGTCGCGAAGAACAGCGGCATCTCGCTCGAGCACGACGGCAAGAACGTGCGCGTGCCCGGCGCTGTCTTCGTGATCGGCGCCGGCGACACCGCGCACCTGAAGATCGACGGCTGGTTCGTCGCCGACACCCACGTCGTGCTCGCCCAACACAGCGACGGGTGGAAGGCGACGTGGTCGGCGGGGCTGCGGGCCTTGCGCGTCAATGGCATCAAGACCCGGCAGGCGCGCCTCGTCGACGGCGACGTGCTCGCGGTGGGCTCACACGTGGTGGTCTTTCGCGCGCCCACGCCTTCTGCTCGGGTGGCGGGATGAGCGCTGTGGTTGGCTGAGCCCCGTCGACGACAGCTGCTGACAACAGCTGCCTTTGACATCAGGCCGCGTGCACAGCCAGCACGACGCAGCTGATGTTGTCGTAGCCGCCAGCGCGGTTGGCGAGGACGACCAGCTCGAAGGCAGCGCGGGCCGGATCCTCGTACTGCAGGGCGGTCTCTTTGATGCGCGCGTCTTGCTCAGACTGCGGCTGGCCCGCGCCAGCGGCGAAGTCGGCGACGCCGTCAGAGCACAGCACCAACCGATCGCCGGGCAGCAAGCGCAGGCGAAAGAGCTCGGGCTCGAACGGATCGGGGCGGGTGGTGCCGTCTTCGTCGATGACGACGCGGCCGACGACGCGCGTGAGCGCCGTGCCCATCTGCACGTGGGCCGCTTCGCGGAACGACAGACCCAACCGCAGCGCATCGGTGCAGCGGTCGTGGTCGATCGAGATCTGCTCGATGACGCCGTCGCGCACGAGGTAGGCGCGCGAGTCGCCGAGGTTGCCGAGGGTGGCTTCGCCGTGCACGACGAAGGCCGCGACCAACGTCGCCGACATCACCTGGTTCGGCTCGTTCGGGATCGGGGCGCATTTGGCGTTGACCTCGGCGGAGATCTTTTTGCCGGCGCTGCGCGAGATTTGTTTGAGGATGTCGGCGCGCTGTGGGTGCTGCAGCTCGAGCGCCTGCGGCCCGCCTTTTTCGAGCCCCGTCCACCGCTGCAAGGCGGCCCACTCGACCTGCTCGGCGGCAAAGGCGCCGTCGCCGTACCGCGACCGGCTGACGCCGTCAGAGATGAGGTAGAGGCCCGTCTTGCCGGTCTCGTCGGTGACGCTGAGCGCGCGGTCTTGCTGTCCGCTGCCGCGCCGGGCCTTGGCGAGCCCGGCGTGCTGCTCGGCCCATCCTTCGAGGATGACGGGCACCTGGTCTTCGGTGGCCTTGGCTTCGGCGATCAAGCGCGCGCGGGCGAGCTCGAGCTGCTGGCGAAACCCGCGGGCGTGGCCGATGCGGCGGGCCGGGTTCGGGTCGAGACAGGGCTTCAGATAGGGCCACACGCCGAGCGGACACTCGGGACGAAACACCCGCGGCGTCTGCAGCAGCGACGGGTCGGTGTCGACGTCGAGGGGGGCGCGCTTGGCGAGCAGCGCGTAGAGCAACAAGGCGGCGGCGTAGACGTCGGCGGCGGTGCCGACGCGGTAGCTCATGCGGCGGCGCACCTCGGGGGCGCAGAACACCCCCAGCGCGCCCGGGGGCAATTGGCCGGCGGGGTAGAGCCCGCTGACGGCATAGAGGCGAACGCGGCCGCCCTTCTCGATGACGATCTGCGAGGGGTCGAGGTCGTAGAGGCAGCAGCCGGCGCCGTGCAGGCTCTCGAGCAGCTCGGCCAACTCAAGCCCCAGCTCGATGGTG
>JANNAY010001056.1:0-2106 GCA_031384945.1 Deltaproteobacteria bacterium | reverse complement strand
CCTCACCCCGCCCTCTCCACGGGCGCTCGCCAAGCCTCGCTGTGGAGAGGGAGGAGACAGTTTTCGGCTTCAGCGGCGACGTCGACGAGAGCGACGAACGAAGCGGCCAAAGCGTCAGATCCCCGCGCGATTTTTCCGACGCTGTGTGCCAGACGGAGCGCAGGTTTTCGCCATGACGCTGCCCCTCTTCCTCGCCATGCACCTCGTCTACGGCACGCTCATGGGCCTCGTGCTCTTCCCGCGCATGCGCGCCGAGGGCGAGGTGCTGGGGCCGCCGCTGCTGCTGATGCTCATCCCCGTCGCCGTCGTCACCGCCCCCGTCGGCGCGGTGCTCTTGCGCTACTGCGGCGGCTGGTTCCTCCACGGCGCGTTCGTCGGCGAGGGCAACGTCTTCTACGAGCGCTACCACTTCGGCTTGTTGTTGCTCGTCGGCCTCGGCGCCGGGCTCGCCACCATCGCCGGCATGTTTCACGTCGTCGCCTTCATCTCGCGCGACCGGCCCGGCCTCGCGCGCGCGCCGATCTATGCCAGCGCCGTCATCGCCCTCGCTGTCTTCGCCGTCGACGGCAGAAACGTCATCACGGTCGTCGGCACCAACGGACGCCACCTGTGGGCCCACCCCGCCGGGCTCTTGTCCCTCGCCGTCGTCGTCGTGCTCGTCGGCTATGTCGGCTTCGCGCGCGCGCGCCTGGCGTCGGTGTCATCGATGCCGGGCGTTCGTTAAGCCACCACCGTGAACACCGGCGGCCAGACCCTTCTCGCCATCGAGAGCAGCTGCGACGAGACCGCCGCCGCCGTCGTCGACGTCGACAGCGGCGCCGTCTTGTCGTCGATCGTGCACTCGCAGACCGAGGCACACGCGCCCTACGGCGGCGTCGTGCCCGAGATCGCGTCGCGCGAGCACCTGGTCAAGATCGACGAAGTGGTCGGCCGCGCCCTCGACGGCGCCGGCCTCGACCGCACCGACGTCGTCGCCGCCACCTACGGCCCCGGACTCATCGGCGCGCTGCTGGTCGGCCTCACCTACGCGAAGGGACTCGCCCACGGCTGGGGCGTCCCCTTCGTCGGCGTGCACCACATCGAAGGCCACCTCATGGCCGCCGCCGCCGACACGTCGTCGCCGGCGCCCCCCTTCATCGGCCTCGTCGTCAGCGGCGGACACACCGCCCTCTACCGCTTCGAGGGCGTGGGCGAGGCGAAGCTGCTCGGACAGACCCGCGACGACGCTGCCGGCGAGGCCTTTGACAAGAGCGCCAAGCTGCTGGGCCTCGGCTACCCCGGCGGCGTCGTCGTCGACAAGCTCGCCCAGACCGGCGACCCGGCGGCCTTTGCGCTGCCGCGCTCGCTGCGCGACCGCAGCAACTACGACTTTTCGTTCTCGGGCCTGAAGACGGCGGTGCGCATCATCGTCGACGACGCCAACCGCGCAGGCAGCCCCATCACCGGACAGCGCCTGCACGACCTCTGCGCCTCGCTGCAAGAGGCCATCGTCGACATGCTGCTGCACAAGGCGATCCTCGCCTGTCGGCGTCAGCAGCTGCACACGTTGGTGCTCGGCGGTGGCGTGGCCGCCAACTCGCGCTTGCGCAGCGAGGCCGCGCGCCGCGGCGCCCTCGACGACGTCGCCGTCTACCTGCCGCCCAAGGCCCTCTGCACCGACAACGCCGTCATGATCGCCATGGCGGCGCGCGCGTGGGTCAAGGCGGGCAAGACGTCGTCGACGACGTTGACGGCGGCCCCCGATGCCTGCGTCGAGTCGTCCGCGCAAGCCCTCACGCAGCCCCTCGAGCAACGGGGCCTCAGCGGTACGACGCCCAGTCCCTGAGCGGCGTCGTCTTCGGCGCCGTCTTCACGAACTTCTCGAGCAGCAAAGGCATCTGCGCGAACGTCACGCCGTCTTCGAGCAGCTCGAGCACGACGCCAGCGACGTCGCTGCCGCCCCGTCCCGGTGACGTGCCGAACTTTGCAGCGAACCACGCGCAGACATCGCCCACCGACCGCAGCGGCTTGTCGACGTCGACAGCGCCCGCGCCATCGTCACGGGTGCCGGGCTTCCTCCCCCCCTCCGCCTCCCTCCCTTCAGGGAGGGGGGGCAGGGGGGGTGGC
>JANNAY010001026.1:0-7380 GCA_031384945.1 Deltaproteobacteria bacterium | reverse complement strand
CCTTCTTCACCGACTTCGCCTCCGCTTTCGGATCCTTCTTCGCCTCGGCCGCCTTCTTCTCTTCGGCCGCCTTTTCCTCAGCCGCCTTCTTCTCTTCGGCCTTCTTCTCCTCGGCCGTCTTCTTCTTGTCGTCCTTCTTCTTCGGGTCCGCGGGCGTCTCCTCCGCCTTCTTGTCCTTCGGCTTGTCGTCGTCGTCGTCGTCGTCGTCGTCGTCGCCAGCGACGCTGCGCTGGGCAACGGCAGGCGTCACGAACACCGAGGTGGCGAGAGCAGCAAGGAGGAGGTGGCGGGGACGCAACATGTGAACCTCGAACGAAGTCAGCGAAGCAACGATCTTTGCGGTGGGCTCAGCGGCACGACGACGTGGCGCGGGCCTGATCCATCTTCATGCGCAGCTCGAAGCCATCGAGCGAGCGGTGCAGAAAGTAGGGACGGCCGTCGATGAAAAAAGCCGGAGTGGCGGCGATGCCAAAGGCGGTGCCCTTGCGCGGCTGTCGTCGACCTTCTTGATGATGGCGGGGTCGACGATGTCCTTCTTGAAGCGCGCGACGTCGAGGCCGAGGGCCTTGGCGTGGCCGAGGATGAGCTCGTCTGACAGCAGGTCTTGCGTCGCGAAGAGCGCGTCGTGCATCGGCCAAAACTTGCCCTGCAGCGCCGCCGCCTCGGCAGCGATCGCGGCCAGCCGCGCCATCGGATGAATGCTCAAGGGAAAGTGCTTGTAGACGACGCGGACATCGCTGCGCTTTTTCACGAGCTCTTCGACGACGGCAGAGGCGGCACGGCAGTGAGCGCATTCAAAGTCCGCGTATTCGACGATGGTGACCTTCGGTTTGTTCGAGCCCTTGCCCGAGTAACCCTCGAGCACCGGCTTCTTCGGCGGCGCCGTGAACCCGGTGGTGATCTCTTTGGCCAGGGCCTCGGCGACGGACTCGGCAGGGATGCCCTCTTCGAGGCTCTTCACCGTCCACTCGGCCAGCAAGAGCGCCGGCTTGCACTGGCTGCCCTCCTGCACGCACTGGCCGAAGCTCTTCGGGCAGTCACACGGGCAGACTTCTTCGGCGAGGATCTTGTCAAACGCCGCCTTCTGAGTGGCGTCGAGGCCGCTCGTGTCGACGGCGACCTGGGCGCTGACGGGGAAGGCAGCGACGACGAAGACGACGGCAACCAATGCGCGCATGGCCGGCCCATAGCAGGCAACGTCTGCGTCGACGACCCCGTCTGCGTCCGCATCGCGCTGCGTCAAGTGCGGGCTGGGTTGTCCGCAAAAGGGCAGAACGCTTGATCAATTCAGTACAGCGAAGACGGTGCTTGCTCTCGGGTGGCGTTGCTCTCTACCGTCTCAACAAGAGGGCCTACATCCCGATGGGCAAGAGTGAGTTCGGAGACGACGTCGAGAAAACGACAGTCCTTGGTCTCAAGGACCTGGAGCTGTTGTCTCCGCAGAACGCCTCTCGTCAGGCCTACTTCATCGTCATCAACGGCCGCGCCGTCGGCAAGATGTTCAAGCTCGGCGGCAACCGCATGGTGGTCGGCCGCTCGCCGCAGAACGAGATCCTCGTCGACGACGAGGGCGTTTCGCGCCAGCACGCCTTTGTCGAGCGCAACGCGCTCGGCCTCGTGCTCGTCGACAACGGCTCCACCAACGGCGTGTTCGTCAACGGCCAGCGCATCAGCCGCCACATCCTCGCCGATGGCGACAAGGTGCAGCTGGGCAGCTCGGCCATCCTCAAGTTCTCGTTTCAAGACGAGGTCGAAGAGCGCGCCCAGAAGCAGCTGTACGACAGCGCCACCCGCGATGGCCTGACCAGCTGCTACAACAAGAAGTACTTTGCCGATCAGCTGAAGACCGAGTTCGCCTTCTATTACCGTCACAATGATCCGCTCAGTCTCTGCTTGTTTGACATCGACTTTTTCAAGAAGCTCAACGACGGCTTCGGTCACCAAGCCGGCGACCACGTCTTGAAGCACCTCGCCGCCCTCGTGCAAAAAGCGCTGCGCACCGAAGACATCTTCGCCCGCTATGGCGGCGAAGAATTCGGCATCATCTTTAAGAACACCGACGGCGAAAAAGCGTTTCTCGTGATGGAGCGCATTCGCCGCGGTATCGAGAAGAACGAATTCACCTACGATGATAAGCGCATGCCGGTCACCGTTTCGATCGGTATTTCGACGCTGTCCGGGCAGAACTATCCGAATCCAAAATCGTTGGTGAAGGCCGCCGACGACTATTTGTATTCGGCCAAGGGCAAAGGCCGCAACCGCACCGAGTCGGCCATCGTCGGCTGATCGTTACGTCGGTTGAATGAAACAGAAGAAACATCCGGAGCACCACAAGGCGGGTCGGGCGGGTTGGCTGCGCGCTGGCGTGCTCGGCGCTGACGACGGCGTGGTGTCGACGGCGTCGTTGATGATCGGCGTGGCCGCGTCCGGCGCCTCCCACGACGCCGTCTTCGTCGCGGGCGTTGCTGGCATCGCCGCTGGCGCGCTCTCGATGGCAGCCGGCGAATTTGTGTCTGTGAGCTCGCAGAAAGACGCCGAACAGGCTGACATCGAAGTCGAACGCGCCGAGCTCGACGAAGCGCCCGAAGCCGAACTCGAAGAGCTCGCCGGCATCTACCGCCGCCGCGGCCTCGACGCCGACCTCGCCAAACAGGTCGCGCTGCAGCTGTCCGCGAAAGACCGGCTCGCCGCACACTTGCACGACGAGCTCGGCCTCGACCTCGAAGGACGCGCGCGTCCGGTGCAGGCCGCAGTCGTGTCGGCGCTGGCGTTCGCCTCGTGCGCGATCATCCCGCTGATCGCGCTGGCGCTGTCGTCGACGGCGACGCGGGTGGCGGCGATGGCGTTGTCGTCGTTGGTGGCGCTGTTCGTCCTCGGGGCGATCGGCGCCGTTCTCGGCGGCGCCTCGTTCTGGAAGGGCGGCGTCAGGGTCGTCGTCGGCGGCGGCCTCGCCATGTTGATCACCGCGCTGATCGGTCACGCCTTCGGCATCGCCGCCTGAGCGCTACTGCGTCGACGTCGACGACGACGAAAGCGATGTCTTTTGCACCAGCGTGCGCGTGCGCAGCTCAGGGTGCAGCTCGAGGTAGGTGGCGATGCTGGCGCGGGCGAGCTCGAGCGCGCGCACGTACCAGAGCCACTCGTCGTTGATGACGACGACGGCAAAGGCGACCTGCGGGTCTTGAGCCGGAAAGAAGCCCATGATCCAGCTGGTGTCTTGGTCGACCTCGCGATCGGTGAGCGAGCCGGTCTTGCCAGCGACGGCGACGTCGACGCCCCAGGGCTCGCCGCGCAGCTCTTTCGGCACCTTCACCTGGCCGTGCAGCGCGCGGGTCGCGGTGCCACGCGTGGTGGCCGCCAACATCATCGACGACAGCAGCTTCTGCTGTTTGTCGTCGAGCACGCGATGCTTCTTGAAGCCCGGTTTCTCGTCGGCAAACAGCAACAGCGGCGCGTCTTCGCCAGTGGCCACGACGCGGGCCATGCGCACGGCGTCGATGCCCGAGAGGCGCACTTCGCCGAAGCCGGCGCCGGTGCGGGCGAACGTCTGCAGATCATCGTCGGGGATCACCGCCAACGACGACAACGACAGCGACGTCGACGGCGGCGGATTCGACGGCGCCGCAGAGTCGGCGTCGGCGACGACGAGGCCATAGCGCTCGGTCTCTTCGATCAAGAGCTGGGGCGTGAGGTAGCGGCCGGTGAGCTTGGCCATGACGACGTTCTGCGACCACGGCACGGCGTTTTCGATCTGGATGCAGCGGTGGTCGCGCCACGGCGCGTCGCGCAGATCTTTCGGATAGATGCGCGTGACACCGCCGCTGGTGCAGATGGTCTCGTCGAGGTCGATGCCCTGCCGGATGAGCGCCGACATGGTGATGAGCTTGTAGACGCTGGCGGCGTGAGCGAGTGGCCGCAGTCCGGCTGAGGCGCGCGTCGGGTCGACCTCGTCGTGCTCGCCGATGGCGAGGATGCGGCCGCTGTCGACGTCGGCGAAGACGACGGCGCCGCGCTGGGGCCGCGAGATGTGCACGAGCGCAGAGATGCGCTTCTGCAGCTCAGGGTCGACGCCGAGCGATCGCGCGGTGCCGTCGACGACGACGGTGGCGTGGCCGCTGTCGTCGGTGACGATGGCGGCGGGCTGTGCTGCGAACGGCAGCGACAGGACGAGGGCGAGAGCCAACACGGACCCGGAGAATGCCGTCTCGACGTCGACGGCGCCACGTTTTACGCAGGCGGCATGCTCATCACCACGGTGCTCGCTGTGACCCTTTCCGCCACACCAGCTGCCTCGCTCGTCGACGTTGGCCCCGCACAGCAGGCGCTGCTGGCGAAGCACCCGAAAGAGAAGGCGCGCATCGATCTGGGGCTCAAGCAGGTGCAGGCCTTGTGGCGCGCCGACGTCGACGGCGACGCCGGCGTCCTCGCCGAGTTCGCCGGCGGACAATTCGTCGCCAGCCGCGACCTCGACGTCACGTTTCACCGGCTCGAGCGCGCGCTCGAGAACGTCGACGGCCACTTTCTCGAGATCGGCCGCGAGCTGCGCGCGCCCAGCGAGCTCGACCTGCCGCAGTTCACGCCCAACGCTCCTGTCGACGATGTCTTGGCCGGCTGGGACGCTTCTTCGCACTTCATTGACGACTGGTTTGCCAACAAGCTCGCGTTTGTTGTTTTGTTGAACTTTCCCCAGTCGACCCTCGCCGAGCGACTGAAGACGGCCGAGAAGCTCAGCCGTCGTGACTGGGCCGTCGCCCGCCTCACCGGCCGCTTCTCGCGCCGCGTCCCCGCTGATGTCATCGCCAAGCAGGCCGTCGTCGCCGCTGCCGCCGACAAATACATCGCCGACTACAACTTGTGGATGCACCATGTGCTCGACGAAAAAGAACAGCGTGTCTTTCCAAAAGATAAGCGTCTCATCTCTCACTGGAATCTGCGTGACGAGCTGAAAGCCCAATACGCGAACGGCGCCGAGGGGGCCAACCGCCAGCGCGTGATCGTGAAGCTGATGGAGCGGATCGTCACGCAGACCATCCCCGCCATCGCTGTCGACGCGCCGTGGTTCGACTACAGCCCCTTCACGAACGCGATGACCGAGGCGCCCAAAGAGACGCGCGAGAAAGAAGAGCCCTTCACCGTCGAGGGCGGCCAAAAGGTGCGGCCGGCGTTCAAGCCGTATCCAGAGATCGAGGGCAAGACGAACCGCTACCAGCAGCTGTTGGCCCAGTTCGCGGCGTCAAAGGCGGCCGACGCGTACACGCCGCTGACGCCGACGGCGATCGCGCGCAGCTTCGAGCTGTCGCGCGAGATCCCTGAAGAGCGGGTGCAGAAGCTGTTTCTCGAGGTGCTGCAGTCGCCGCTGGTGCCGCAGGTCGCCAAAGAGATCGAGAAGCGCCTCGGCCGCAAGCTCGAGCCGCAAGACCTCTGGTACGACGGCTTCAAGGCGCGCTCGGCCATCACCGAGAGCGACCTCGATGCGCTGACGAAGCAGAAGTACCCGACGGCGGCGGCGTACAAGGCCGACATGCCGCGGCTGTTGAAAGACCTCGGCTTCGCCCCCGAGAAAGCGCAGTGGCTCGCCGACCACATCGTCGTCGACCCCGCCCGCGGCGCCGGCCACGCGCTGCAGTCGGCCCGCCGCGGCGACGTTCCGCATCTGCGCACGCGCGTCGAGCCCGACGGCATGAACTACAAGGGCTACAACATCGCCGTTCATGAGATGGGGCACAACGTCGAACAGCTCTTTTCACTCTACGATGTTGACTCAACTTTGCTGCAGGGCGTACCCAACAACGCCTTCACCGAGGCCATCGCATTCGTCTTTCAGAACCGCGACCTCGAGCTGCTCGGTCTGTCGAAGGCGAGCGAAGAGTCGCGCCGCGAGGCCGTGCTCGCCGACTTCTGGGCCACGTGGGAGATCGCGGGCGTCGCCCTCGTCGACGTCGCCGTCTGGCACTGGATGTACGATCACCCCGGCGCCACCCCCGAGCAGCTGCGCGACGCGACGGTGAAGATCGCCGGTGATGTGTGGAAGAAGTACTACGCGCCGGTGCTGGGTGGCGTCGACAAGGCCGGCAACGCCACGCCGTTGTTGGGCATTTACTCACACATGATCGCCTACCCGATCTACCTGACCGACTACCCATTGGGTCATCTGATCTCGTTCCAGATCGAAGAGCAGATCGAGAAGGCCGCGACCCAGAAGATCACCGCCGGCGCCGAGATCGAGCGCATGGCGAAGTTCGGCGCCACCGCGCCTGACGTGTGGATGAAGAACGCGTCGGGTGAGCCAGTGTCGGCGCAGCCGCTGCTGCGGGCGACGGCAAAGGCGATGAAGTCGTTGCCGTCGACGAAGAAGTAGTCAGCGACGTCGTTCGACGCCGCGCTCGCTGATGTGGCTCGCGATCAGCGCGCTCGGCGTGACGTCGAACGACGGGTTCCACACCGGCACGTCGACGGGCGACAGCGGCGTGCCGCGGGCGCCTCTGACTTCGTCGGCGCCTCGTTCTTCGATGGGGATGGCGTCGCCGTCTTTGCAGTTGTCGTCGAAGGTCGAGCGCGGCGCCACGACGTGAAACGGCACGCGGTGCCTGTCGCAGGCCACGGCGAGGTTGAAGGTGCCGATCTTGTTGGCGGTGTCGCCGTTCAAGGCGATGCGATCGGCGCCGACGAACGCGCGCGAGATCTTTCTGCCCTTGATGCCGCGGGCGAGCGCGAACGCCGCCATGCCGTCGGTGATGAGCGTGACCGGGATGCCCTCGCGCAAGCACTCCCACGCCGTCAGCCGCGCGCCCTGCAGCAGCGGACGCGTCTCGAGGGCGACGACAGCGACGTCTTTGCCCTGGCGCCGCGCGCTCTTCACAACACCCAGCGCGGTGCCCTGCCCGCACGTCGCCAGCGCGCCGGTGTGGCAGATGGTGACGACGACATCGCCATCGGCGACCAATGAGGCTCCCGCGTCGCCCATGGCTTTGCAGGCAGCGAAGTCGCCATCGACGTAGGCGGCGGCGGCAGCGACGACGTCTTCGTTGGACCGGCTGGGAGCGATCGCGTCGAGCGCGAAAAACAGGTTCACCGCTGTCGGTCGCGTGCGCCGCAGCCGCGCCACATGACGGGCCAGATCGGCGGCGAACGTCGTCGTCGTCGTCGCCTTCGCCCACACCGCGAGGATCAGCGCGGCGGCGCCGCCGATGGCAGGGGCGCCGCGCACGGCGAGGGTCTCGATGGCGCGGGCGCAGCCTTCGACGCCGTCGTCAGAGCCCTTGAAGACGTGCCAGACCTCGCGCGACGGCAGCTCGCGCTGGTCAAGCAAGTGCAGGCCGTCGTCGTCGACGAAGAACGGGTGCAGCGATCGATCGTCGGTGCCCGGCCAGCGCCAATTCG
>JANNAY010001011.1:0-2072 GCA_031384945.1 Deltaproteobacteria bacterium | reverse complement strand
GAACGCGCTGGGCACGGTCACGCCGGCCAAGGCCATGATCGCCATGGCGCACCGGGTCGGCGCCGTCGTCGTGCTCGACGCCGCGCAGTCGGTCTCGCACATGGCCGTCGACGTCTCTGACCTCGACCCCGACTTCCTCGTGTTCTCGGGCCACAAGGTCTTTGCCCCGACGGGCATCGGCGCCGTCTACGGCAAGCAAGCGATCCTCGACGACATGCCGCCGTGGCAGGGCGGCGGAAACATGATCGCCGACGTCACCTTCGAGAAGACCGTCTACCAGCCGGCGCCCGCCCGCTTCGAAGCAGGCACTGGCAACATCGCCGACGCCGTCGGCATGGGCGCGGCGCTCGACTGGCTCACGCGCGTGGGCTTGCCCAACGTCGAGCGCCATGAGCACGACTGGTTGGTCTACGGCACCGAGCAACTGCTGCGCGTGCCGGGCCTGACGATGATCGGCACGGCGAAAGAGAAGGCCGGCGTGCTCTCGTTCACCATCGCCGGACACGCCACGCAAGACATCAGCGCCTACCTCGACAAAGAGGGCGTCGCCGTGCGCGGCGGTCACCACTGCGCCCAGCCGATCTTGCGGCGCATGGGCGTCGAGTCGACGGTGCGCGCGTCGCTGGCTCCCTACAACGTCAAAGAAGACATCGACGTCATGGTCGACGCGCTCTGGCGCATGCCGGGTGTGACGCGATGAAGTTGCTGACGCCCGTCGAGCTGCAAGCGCTCGCGAACAAGGGCGAGGTCGACATCGTCGACGTGCGCGAGCCGTCAGAGTGGTCGACAGGACACGTCCCCGGCGCGCGCCTCGTGCCGCTCGAGACCTTGAAGGCCGATCCGAACGGCAACCTGCCGAAAGACAACGTCGTCTTCGTCTGCGCCCGCGGCGGACGCTCGGCGACGGCGGCGGCGCTGGCCGAGAGCATCGGCAAGAAGAGCGTCGCCTCGCTCGACGGCGGCACCGCAGCGTGGATCGCGTCGTCGTTGCCGCTGACGACGCCGTCTTCGTCGTCGCAGTCGACGTCGAATTCGGCGTCGAATTCGGCGTTGGCGGCGGCAGCGGCGGCTGACACCGGCGCGTCCCTCGACGCCGTCGTCGGCCAGAACTTGAAGGCGCAGCGCACTGAGAAGGGCTGGTCGCTCGACGACCTCGCCCGCGAGGCCGGCGTCTCGCGCACCACGCTCGGCCAGATCGAGATGGGCAAGAGCGTCCCCTCGATCTCGGTGGTGTGGAAGATCGCGCAGACGCTCGGTGTGCACTTCTCGGTCTTGTTGGCGTCGGCGCCGTCGTCGTCGTCGGTGTTGCAGACGTCGCGGGCGACGGCGAAGAAGCTGACCTCGGCCGATCAACGCTTCACGTCGCGCGCGTTGTTTCCGCTCGATCAAAGCGGCGCCGCCGAGTTCTACGAGCTGTGGCTCGCGCCCCACTCGAAAGAAGAGGCCGAGCCGCACCGCCCCGGCACGCGCGAGAACCTCATCGTCACCGCCGGCAAGCTCGAGCTGAAGTTCGGCGGCCAGGTCGTGCACCTCGGCGCCGGCGATTGCATCAACTTCGCCGCCGACGTCGGCCACAGCTACGTCAACAACAGCAGCGAAGATTGCTGGATGTACCTCGTGATGAACTACGCGCGCTGACGGTTCGAAGACCTCACCCCTCGCTGCGCTCGGACCTCTCCACAGGCGCTCGCAGAGCCTCGCTGTGGAGAGGTGCAGTCAGGATGCGACCGCGCAGTCGATTCGATTGCGACTGAGTGCGTTTGCAGGATTTCGAGCATTTACGATATACAGATTCGGACAGACTTGTGTCACGGTCGTCGGAGGTCGATGCGGCAATCGCGGCAGGCTTCGAAACCCAATCCACTGTGAGTCCGCGAACTGCTGCCGGATTGCACCTCTCCACAGCGAGGCTTTGCGAGCGCCCGCGTTCGCGAATCGCGGCGTCAGTCGCAGCTGAGGTCGTCGCCGACCTCGCCGACGTCGACGATGCCGTCTTCGTTGGCGTCGGCAAAGGCGTGGTTGTCGGTGCAGGCGCCGTTGTTGCCAGCGGCGGTGAACGCACCCTGCACGGC
>JANNAY010000271.1:0-6143 GCA_031384945.1 Deltaproteobacteria bacterium | reverse complement strand
GCTGGCGGCGTTGCTGGCGGCCGTGTTCGAAGACGACGACTACCAGCCGCCGCCGTACTGACCGCCGGTCGGCCACCTGCATTGCCCCGCGACCGGTTCCGGCGAAGCATGGCGCCCCTTGCTCCACGCTGTCGGAGGCTTCTCATGCGCTCGCTGCCTGCTCTCGTCGTCGTCGTGCTCGTCTCGCTCACGGGTTGCATCAAGACGCCGACCAACAACCCCACGGCCTTTTGCATCGAGCAGCAGAAAGAGCTGTGTGCCTTTCAGTTCAACTGCTGCGACCTCGACGAGCGCGCCAAGGTCGGCCTGAACTTCTTCAACGTCGCGAGAAACGAAGGCGAGTGCAACGCCAACGCCGTCAACCTCTGCGAGCTGCTGGCGAAGTCGCAAGAGATCTCGAGCGAGCGCGGCCGCGTCGTCGTCGACGGCGAGCAGGCCCAGAGCTGTCTCGATGAAGTGCGCGCCGCCCGCGAAGACTGCGACCTCGGCGCTTTGCGAAACCTCAGCGACTGCGACGGCGTCGTCCAGGGCGTCGGCGAAGACGGCGACACCTGCACCAACAGCGGCGAGTGCGACGATGGAATCTGCGACGTCCCCACCGACGGCAACGGCGAGCCCGACGACGTCGACGCCGAGCTCGGCGTCGGCGAAGGCGAATGCAAAGCCAAGGGCGACGTCGGCGACGCCTGCGAGTTCGACGACTGCAAAGACGGCCTGTTCTGCAACAGCGAAGACGAGTGCGCGCGCGTGCCCGGCAAGGGCGATCCCTGCCCCGACTTCGCCTGCGACGACGGCCTCGACTGCGAATTCGACGATGTCAGCGGCGAAGACGTCTGCGTCGACGCCGGCGAAAACCCCGACGACGACGACATCTGCAAAGGCTGACTCGACGCGAGCCCCTCAGGCGACGGCGGCGAACGCGGCGTCGGCGACTTCACGCGCAAACGTCAGGCGAAACTCGGTGCCATGACCGACGGCCGACTCGACCGTGATTTTGCCGTGGTGCTCGGCGACGACGCGCTTGACGATGGGCAGGCCGAGGCCGGTGCCGCGGCCGACTTCTTAGGTGGTGAAGAGCTTCTCCCACATGCGCGCCAAGACCTCGGGCGACATGCCGGCCCCGTTGTCTCTGACGCTGACGACGACCTCGTCGCCTTCGTGGCGCAGGTTGACGACGATCTCAGGCTGGTAGCCGCTGCCTTCGGCTTCGAGCGCGCGGCGGTCGACGCAAGCGTCGTTGGCGTTGGCGATGAGGTTGGTCATCGCCTGCAAGAGCTCGACGGCGACGCCGCGAATGAAGCAGCGCTCTTCGACGATGAACGAGACAGGCGTCTGCACCCGCGAGCGCAGCATTCTGACGGCGCTCTCGACGGCGGCGGCGACGTCGACGGCCTCGCCTTGTCCGGTGCGTCCCAGGCGCACGACCTGGCGCATCTGGCGAATCACGTCGTTGGCGCGAAACAAGCCTTCGTAGGTCTCGCAGAGCAGCGCCGGCAGGTCTTCGAGCACGGGCGTGAGGCCGTGCTCTTTCTCGGCAGCCTCGAGCAGCGGACGCAGCTCAGCGAGATGTCCGATCAGGGTCTCGAGGTTGGCGCGCACGGCGCCAAGGGGGCTGGCGACGTCGTGGACAACGCCAGCAGCGAGCTCGCCGAGCAGGCTCAGGCGCTCGTTGGCGATGAGCTTCTGCTCCATGTCTTCGGCGTCTTTGGCGGCGTCGGCGCGGGCGAGCAGCTCACCCAGCAAGGTGGCGATGGAGCTGCAGACTTCGAGGTCAGAGGGCGTGAAGAGCGCGTGGCGGCGGCGCTTGCCGACGGTCAGCACGCCCCGCACCCCATCACCTGGGCCCATGATCGGAGCCAACACCGAGGCGGTGACGTCAGCGCGGTTGCCGTCGGCGCGGCTGCCGTCGGCGCGGCCGATCAACAAGCGCGCGGTGCCGGTCTGGCGCACGAGCTCGCCGAGTCCGCCTGCGCGGGCGGCGGCGCCTTTGACGCCTTCGTGTCCGACGTTGGCGACGGTGCGCAGCACGTCGTCGTCGCCGACGAGCATGACGCTGGCGACATCGGCGCGAAAGAGCTCGGCGATGATGTTGACGCAAGCGTCGTCGATGAGGTCTCTGCCGGCGACGCCCATTTCGCAGAGGGCGGCCATGGCGCGGGCGAGGGCGGCGGGTCCGTCGGTGCTGGCGCCGCCGACGCCGTCGGCGATGACGTCGACGACGGCGGCGGTGGTGACGGCAGCGGGCACGGCGGGTTCGAGCACCGGGATGCCGGCGCCGCGGGCGGCGTCTTTGAGGTCGGCATCGACGTCGTCGCCGCACAGGATCAGCGGCAAGCCGGGGGCCACCCACCAGAGGGTCGAGACGCTCTGCAAGACGTCGGCGTCGGCGGCGCAGAAGAAGGCGACGTCGGCGTGGTCGAGAAAGGCGGCGGCGTCGGCGACGGTGTCGGCGCCGTAGGAGACGATGCCGACTTCGGCGACGGCGAGGGCCAGAGCTTCGCGCCAGGCGGCCTGGCCGATCAAAAGCACGTGGCGCGCCGTCGACGTCGTCTTCATGAGCTCACTCCAGCGGCAGCACGATGGCGCCGGTCTTGTCCTTGAGGACGCTGGTGGTCAGGCGGGAGCGTGGGGCGCTGGCGGCGGCGGCGGCGGCGGCTTCAGCGGCGATGATCTCGCGCTCTTTGGCGATCTCGTGAAGCGTGCGCTTGAGCACGGCGTCGTCCCACGGCTTCTCGAGGTAGCGGCTGACGGCGCCTTCGTTGATGGCGCGGATGGTGGCGTCACGGTCGGCCTGTCCGGTCATCATGATGCGCGTCACCCGCGGGTGAAGGCGGCGCACCAGCGAGAGCAGCTCGACGCCCGTGCAGCGCGGCATCATGTAGTCGCTGACGATGACGTCGACGCGGTGCGCCGCGACCAGGCGCGGCGCGTCGAGCGGCTCGCTGGTCAGAAAGATCTCGAAGCCCTCGCGGCCGAGCGACCGGCGCACAGCGCTGAGGATGAGCGGGTCGTCGTCGACAAACAGAACCTTGAGCGGCGTGGCCATGGTGCTTCTCCCCCCGGGGCGTCGGGTGCTGAGAAGATCATCGGTCGCGGCGCGCCGTCCTTGAGGCTCAGGGCGGGATCGGACCACAGAGATCGACGTCGTCGCCCTCCCAACAGACCTGGTCGTCACCGCAGCCATCGCCTTCAGGGGGTCCAGGCGGACACGGCGAGGCGCACTGCGATTCGTCGAGGCCGGGCGCCACGTAGCGGCCGCAATGGAACGAGGCGCAGTCGCGGTCGTCGACGCAGTCTTCGCCGTCGGCGAATTCGTTGTTGATGGGCATGCAGATGCGGTTGTCGTCGGCGTCGTCGACGCACAAGAAACCGTCGTCGCACGAGGCGTCGTCTTGCGGCGCCGGACACGCCGACGCGCACACCGCCCCACCTTCGCGTTCATTGATGCACAAGCCGCCGACACAGGCGCCTGAGGCGGTGCAGGGCGCGCCGTCGACGACGGGCGGAAAGCAGGCGCGGGCGCCCGCAGCGAGCTCGAGACAGAAGTCGCCGCCACCGCAGGCGTGGTCGTCGTCGCAGGCGGGGGCGCAGACGGCGTCGGCGGGCACGTCGCCCACGACGGGCGGGCGGGCGCAGGTGCCCGAGGCGCAGTCGCGGGCGTCGTCGCAGGGGTCGCCGGTGACGCCGTTGCCGGTGGGCAACACGCAGACGCGCCGGGGTCCGTCGAGCACGCAGCGCAGACCCGCGGCGCAGGCGTCGTCGAGCGTGCATTGGGTGACGCAGACGTCGCCGGTGCAGGCGCCGGTGCTGCAGTCGTCGTCGCTGGCGCAGGCGTCGTTGACGTTGCCGTCGCCGACGATGGCGTTGCAGGCGCCGGCCCCGTCGTCGGTGGCGCTGCAGGTGAAGCCGTCTTCGCAGGCGTCGTCGACGCTGCAGACGGCGCCGTCGACAGAGGCGCAGCCGCCGTCGACGCAGGACTTGCCGCCAGCGCAGTCGTCGTCGCTGCTGCAGACGGGCGTCTCGGCGCCGCAGGTGCAACCGCTGAGCGAGCCGGCGACGGCGGTGAGAACAAGAAAGGCCGGGAGGAGGGAACGCACAGCGACACTGTAGCGGTCGCCGCTGTCGGCGTTCAGCCCACCCCGAGGATCGCCGCGTGAAAGGCGAGGTGGTCGTCGACGACGCTCTGGACGAACCAGTAGCCGTGGTCGCAGCCGGCCTGCTCGCGCAGCACGAGCGGCACGCCGGCGCGGTCGCAGGCGTCGCGCAGCAGTTGGGGCCGCAGCTCGCGCTCGAGAAACTTGTCGGCGCTGCCCTGATCGATGAGGGGTCCGTTCGGCATGTGCTGCGAGAAGCGCGCGCCGCCGTTGACGAGGGCGGTGGCGTCGTGGGCGGCCCACACGTCGTTGCCGGCATGCCCGCCAGCAGCCTTGCCGGCGTCGCTGCCCGAGCTGCGGGCGCCGAAGTAGCCGGTGAAGGCCTTTTGTCCCCACGGCACCTGCGACGGCGCCACGATCGGGGCGATGGCCGAGACGCTGCGGTAGGCGTGCTCGTGGCGCAGTCCGAAGATGAGCGCGCCGTGGCCGCCCATCGAGTGGCCCATGACGCCGCGCACGTCGGCGTCGACGTCGAAGCTGGCGCTGACGGCGGCGCGCAGCTCGTCGGTGATGAACGACTCCATCCGGTAGTGGGTCGACCACGGCGCCTGCGTGGCGTCGACGTAGAAGCTGGCGGCGAGGCCGAAGTCCCAGCTGGCGTCGTCGCCGGCGATGCGCACGCGCGGGCTGGTGTCGGGCGTGATCAGCGCGAGGCCCAGCTGCGCGGCTTTCTTCTGCGCGCCGGCTTTGATGGCGAACGTCTGCTCGTTGCACTCGAGGCCCGCGAGCACCCACAGCGCCGGCACCTTCGACGTCGACGACGCCCCCGGCGGCAGGAACACGCCGAAGCGCATGGGCGCGCCGCACTCTTCGCTGTCGATCTCGTAGAAGGCCTGCACGCCGCCCTGGCAGCGGCTGCGGCTCAGCTCTCTCAGAGCCACGCTCACATCGTCACCACAGTGCGGATCGACGTGCCTGCGTGCATCAGGTCAAAGGCCTCGTTGATGCGCGCCAGCGGCAGCGTGTGCGTGATGAGCGGATCGATCTCGATCTTTCCGTCCATGTACCAGTCGACGATCTTCGGGACGTCGGTGCGGCCGCGCGCGCCGCCAAACGCGGTGCCCTTCCACACGCGTCCGGTGACGAGCTGAAACGGACGCGTCGCAATTTCTTGCCCGCTGCCGGCGACGCCGACGACGACGCTGACGCCCCAGCCGCGGTGGCAGCACTCCAACGCCTGGCGCATGAGCTTGACGTTGCCGACGCACTCGAAGCTGTAGTCGGCGCCGCCGTCGGTGAGCTCGACCAGATGCGCGACCATGTCTTTCTCGCCGAGGTCTTTCGGGTTCACGAAGTGCGTGAGGCCGAACTTGCGGGCCAACGCTTCGCGCGCGGGATTGAGATCGACGCCGATGATCTTGTTGGCGCCCACCATGCGCGCGCCTTGCACGACGTTGAGGCCGATGCCGCCGAGTCCGAAGACGACGACGTTGGCGCCGGCTTCGACGTTGGCGGTGTTGATGACTGCGCCGATGCCGGTGGTGACGCCGCATCCAATATAACAAATCTTCTCAAACGGCGCATCTTTGCGCACCTTCGCGAGCGCGATCTCGGGCAGCACTGTGTGCTGCGCGAACGTCGAGCAGCCCATGTAGTGGTGAATCTTCCTCTTGCCGATGCTGAAGCGGCTCGTGCCGTTTGGCATGACACCTTTTCCCTGCGTCGCTCTGATGGCCGTGCACAGGTTGGTCTTTCTGCTCAGGCACGATTTACAACCGCGACACTCGGGCGTGTACAGCGGGATGACGTGGTCGCCCACAGCCAACGACGTCACGCCAGCGCCGACATCGACGACGACGCCGGCGCCTTCGTGGCCGAAGATGACGGGAAAGAGTCCTTCGGGGTCGGCGCCGCTGCGGGTGAATTCGTCGGTGTGGCAGACGCCGGAGGCTTTGATCTCGACGAGGACTTCGCCGGCTTTGGGGCCGTCGAGTTCGACGTCTTCAACGACGAGGGGTTTTCCTGCTTCGTAGGCGACGGCGGCTCGGG
>JANNAY010000969.1:0-1569 GCA_031384945.1 Deltaproteobacteria bacterium | reverse complement strand
GCCGCCGAAGTCGCCGTCGGGTGACCAGGTCATGCTGCCCGGATGATCGGACCAGATCGGCGTGCCGATGTTCTCGGGGTGCGCCTCGTCGCGCATGTACCAGATGCCATTGATGATGCGCAGGTCGGCCTTGAACATCATCTTTTGCTTCATGACATCTGCCGGCTCATTCTTCGACGCTGGCAGCAGTGGGTCGACCAGCATGCGCAGGTTGCCGACGTTGGGTTCGATGGCGCCCGCAGGCGACAGCGTGAGCGTCGAGACGGTGCGCACGCTGGCGTTGAAGCCTGCTTGCACCAGCGGCGTGCCGGTGACGGGCAGCTTGAGCGCGGTGATGGCGTGGTCTTTGTCGAGCACGTTGCCGGCCCAGCGCGTCTGCGCCAGCCCCGCCCAGCCGGCGGTGCCGTGGTCGCCCGTGGTCTCGAGCTCGCGCAGCAGACAGTTGAAGCCAGGCCCACTGAAGTCGCTCTGCGTCGGCGTGATGGCGTCGAGCTCAGCGGTGGTGGGAAAATCGGGGCACGAGCCGGCGACGGCGACCTTGAGGTTGGCGCGGTTGCCTTCGTTGTGGCGGCAGTTGGGGTCGTCAGAGATTTGAAAGATGCCTTCGCTTGAGGTCACGCGCTCGAGGGCGAAGTTGTTAACGCCGCCGAGGCAAAAGATGCCGTTGACGTGCGACCGCCCCTTCGCCGCCGCGGTTGGCGCCGGAAACCAGTCGACGTAGCCCTCGCCGAACAAGAAGAACTGAAAGGCCGCGATCTGCGCGAGGACGACGCCGGTGCTGACCTCGGCGGCGGCGTTGTCGCCGCTGGGCCGGCGCAGCTTCACCGTCGCGGTCACTGGAAACAGGCGCGCGTTCATGCCCGAGAAGGCGCCGTTGGGGACGACGCCGGTCTTCATGCCTTCGCTCTGGATGCTGAATGTTTCGAGCGTGTAGCTGGCCGGCACCAGCGGTGTCAGCACAGGGTCAGTGAA
Source organism: Deltaproteobacteria bacterium (assembly GCA_031384945.1). Lineage (GTDB taxonomy): Bacteria > Myxococcota > UBA727 > UBA727 > VGSZ01 > VGSZ01. The sequence goes on along the minus strand of JANNAY010000969.1, from coordinate 597 downwards.
GTGGGCCTGCAACGCCGCCGTCGACGCCGCCGGATTCGTTAGTGCGTTGCTGCGCAAGAACACGTTCGCTTCGCGCAGGGTCGCCCGCATCATGCCGTCGGTGGCGTGAAAGGCGGCCTTGCGCTGCACGAGGCGACGGCTCACCCCCGCTGACGACGACAGCGAGATGTAGAGCGTGACTGCGCCGACGGCGAGCACCGACGTCATCATCAGCACCAGCGGCAGCACGTAGGCGCGCGTTCGACGGTGGTTCATGGCGGTCCTCATTTCGGGTGTCAGAAGAACAGGTCGAGGTTGCGCAGCACGACCTTGGCCTGGGTCGCGTAGAGGTAGCTGCCGCGCGGCTTGGTCTTGATCGCGCCGCCGATGAGCTGCGCCGTCGATTTGACGTCGCGGGCCGGGGCGGGCACGTCGAGCATGATGCCGGCGCGCACCATGCGCATGCTGGTCTTCGGGTGGCCGGCGTCGACGACGGCGGAGAAGCCGTCGACGGAGAAGTTGGCGTCGGTGTCGAAGCCGAAGTCGACCTGGAAGTCGGCGACGCGGTCCGCCAATTCTTCGACCTCGGCTGTGCCGTCGCCGTCTTTGTCGGTGAGC
>JANNAY010000956.1:0-10217 GCA_031384945.1 Deltaproteobacteria bacterium | reverse complement strand
CCTTCACCTTCGCCGACGACGTCACCCTCGCCTTCAGCGGGGACGCTGCCGCAATCGCTGCAGCCGCCGAGCGCAAGGACGGCGCCCACGAGCCAGGGACCGAGAACGCGGGCGCTCACGGCGACCCCGGGCGCGGCGCGCGCAGATAGGGAAAGGCCGGATCAAAAGACGCGGGGCCGACAAACGCGCCGTCGACGAGAGGCAACCCGCCCGAGGGCGCGTCGCCCGTCGGCGCGAGAAAGCCCATCATCACGCGCAAGGTGATGTCGACGACGTCATCGCCGGGGCGGCGGCCATTGGGAAATCCCGCGGGGTCGCAGCCGACGTTGCCGTCGTTGAAGACAGCGCCAGCAGCGGTGCGCGAGAAGCACGGCAAGCTGCCGAGAGAATTCTGCACCGCGGAGGCGGTGGGATCGATGGCGGTGTTCAGGCGCAAGAGCTCGCTGCCCGGCGCGGTCTCGTTCAAGCCATCGATGCCGCTGGCATAGAAGGCCACGACGTCGGTGCGCGGGAAGTTGGTGGGCGCGGTGACGCCAACGGCGCCAAACAACAGCTCGGTGATCGCTGGCCAGGTGGGGAACTGCAGGTAGTCGGCGAAGAGGGCGTCGTCGGCGGGTGCGCTGCCGTTGTAGCGGTCTTTGTCGGGCAGCCCGATCACGATGTCGTTCACCAGCGGAACGCCGATGCGCGAAATCTGGGTCCACGGCCCACCTTCGCGGGTCGGCTGGGCAAAGGTGGCGGTCGGGTTGAGCACACGGGCCTGTCGCACGCTCGCCGTGCTCCACACGCCGATGACGTCGCCAGCGCCGGTGAGGCACGCGGTCGGCACCTCGAGCGCGAGCGTGGTGACGCTCTTGCTCGCGAGCGAGTTGGCGCCTTGATCGACGGGCCCGAGCAGGTTCGCCTCGGGCGTTGCCGCGTCGAGGTCGAGGTTCAGAAGGTCGTTGAGCTGGCCGAGGTTCATGGCCGACGGCTCGGCCCGCTGGCCGACAAAGACGCGGGCTGAGGTGCCGATCGGCGGCTCGCAGCCGGCGATGTCGACGTCGAAGATGTGGGCGTCGGCGTAGGCGGCGTAGGAGGGCAATGTTTTTTGCCCAATGAAATCGAGCGGCTTTTCGAAAATGCCCAGTCCGGTATCAGCACTTAATACGCTGGTCGACACACCTGTGCGACGGTCACCGCGGATAAGCTGCACCGTATAGGTTTCGAGGTGGTTGCGCGTGTTGGCGTTGGGACCGTTGACGGCGCCGATCGCCATGTTGGGGATGGCGATGTCGCGGGTGGCGCCGGGCGGTCCGATGGGCAGCGTGATGCCCGTCGCGCCTTGCAGCGCCTGGGCGAAGTCGAAGCGAAAGGTCAGGTCTTCGACGCCGTCGCCATCGTTGTCGACGTGGATCTCGTAGATGGCGTCGGGGTCCATGACGAAATAGCCGGGGCCGGCAAAGGCGTCTTGCAGCGGCTGGTAGTTGGCCACGAGCGTGACGTAGTCGTCGCGGCCGGCCTCGAAGCTGCGAAAGGCGAAGAGGTCCGTGCCGTCGACCTTGGGGTTCTCAGTGACGAAGGGCGCTTCGCGGTAGCCGGCGGCGTGCGCGCCCAACGACAGCAAGACGACGAAAGCGCAGGCGGAGAGGCGGTTCGAGCGCATACCCGACCGTAGCGCAGGGGCTCACTCGACGCAGATGGTCATCTCGAAGGTGCCGTTGACCTCGTGGTCGCTGGTCGAGGCGTTGAGCGCGCCTTTGACCACCCCAGCGACCTCGTCGATCTCGTCGACGCGCAGGCCGCCGCTGATGGCGACGTCGTTTTGGATGTCGCCGTTGTCGTCGGGGTACGAGAACGTCGCGTTGTTGCTCAGGCTCAGCCGCTCTTCGCCCACCACCAGCGGCACCCGCGTGATCACCGAGCGTCCGTCGCTGCCGGGGCTGCAGAGGTCGGCGGCGGCGGTCTCGACGAAGACCGCGAAGTAGCCGTCTTCGTCGTCGAGAAAGCTGTCGGAGTGCGCCGCAGCGATCGACCACGCGGCGCCGTCGATGGTGCCGCTGAGGGGCGTGTCGGCGTAGTCGATGGGCTCGGGCTCTTTCGCGACCGGGTCGCAGGCGACGACGACGGAGAGGGCGGCGAGGCCAGCAAGGGCGGCGAGGTCGTTCATGCGCATGCGACAGCCTATGTCGCGGCGCCCGATGTGCTAGCCCCGCGGGCATGCGCATCACCGTCAACGGAGAACCCGTCGTCGTCGACGTCGACCCCGCCGCGGGGCCGTGCGACCTCGATCAGCTGCTGGTGCTGCGGGCGCTGCCGCTCGAGCAGGTCGCTGTCGAGCACAACGGCAAAGTCGTGCGACGCGCCCAGCGCAAAGACACGCACTTGCACGACGGCGACGTCGTCGAAATCGTCACGCTGGTTGGTGGAGGCTGAGATGGCTGCTGATTCTTCGTTGGTGTTCGGCAACATCACCCTCACCTCGCGCCTGATCACGGGCACTGGCAAGTACAAAGACCTCGACGAGACGGCCGACTGTCTGCGCCTCTCAGGCTGCGACATGGTCACCGTTGCCATTCGGCGCGTGCCCAAGACCGTCCCCGGCGAGCGGTCGTTGTGGGACGTCATCCCCAAGACCATCAAGATCCTGCCCAACACCGCCGGCTGCTACACCGTCGACGATTGCGTGCGCACGGCGCACCTCGCCCGCGAGCTCATCGGTGAAGAGCGCGGCGGATCGCTGTGCAAGGTCGAGGTCATCGGCGACGAAAAGACGCTCTTTCCTGACGTCACCGCCACCATCGCTGCGACAAAGCAGCTGGTGAAAGAGGGCTTCACCTGCTTGCCCTATGTCACCGACGATCCCGTCGCGTGCTTGCGGTTGCTCGACGTCGGCGCCGCCGCCGTCATGCCGCTCGCCGCGCCGATCGGCTCGGGCCTCGGCGTGAGAAACCCGCACAACCTCGCCATCATTCTTGAGCTCATCAAGGCGCGGTCGCCAAAGACCCCCGTCATCGTCGACGCCGGCGTCGGCGTCCCGTCTGATGCGGCGCTGGTGATGGAGATGGGCGCCGACGGTGTGCTGATGAACACCGCCATCGCCGGGGCGAAGAACCCGCGGTTGATGGCCGAGGCCATGCGTGATGGGGTCCGCGCCGGACGCAATGCTCATTTGGCGGGGCGCATTCCGATGAAATTGTATGCCTCCGCGTCGTCGCCCCTCGACGGGCGCTTCACCAAACCGGGTTGATCATGGTCATCAAGAAGACAGCGAAAACGTCGCAGAAGAAGAAGAAGCCGGCCGCGAAGAAGAAGAAGCCGGCCGCGAAGAAGAAGCCGGCCGCGCAGAAGAAGCCGGCCGCGAAGAAAAAGAAGAAGCCCGCTGCGAAGAAGAAGGCCGCGAAGAAGGCCAAGAAGGCGAAGACGTATGCGCTGGCGTCGTCGTTGGCGAACGCGACGATGTCTCAGCATGCGTTTTTGTCAGACATCAAGAAGGACAAATACTATCCTGCTGGCACCTGGGAGCGTGGGGTCGACATCCTCGTGCGGCTGTGCGCGGGGTTCGAGGCAAAGAAGCCGACGACGCCCGATGCGGTGTACGAGCTGACCCACGCGGCGACCGAAGAATTCAACGCCATGATCGACGACGACATCGATCTGGAGACCGTGGCGCGCGAGAGCATCGCTGGCGACATCGCGGTCATCCTCAAGGCGTACGGCCACGGCAAGATCGACATCGAAGAGGCCATCGCTCCGCGCGATTGGTGAAGGGCGGACATGGCAACCAAGAAGACAGTGAAAAAGACCAAGCCGGCAGCGAAAAAGAAGACGCCCGCGAAGAAGCCCGCGAAGAAGCCGGCGAAGAAGACGGCGAAGAAGCCCGCGAAGAAGACGGCGAAGAAGCCCGCGAAGAAATCGGCGAAGAAGACGGCGAAGAAGCCCGCGGCGTCGTCGAAGGCGCTCTACGACCGGCTGCTGGCGAACGGGCGCACGTTGCACGTCGTCGATCCGCCGGTGGGGTTTGAGCTGACCGTGCCCGTGGGCTGCGCGATGGGCTTTGAGCTGCCCGCGGCGCTGGGAGGAGACGACACCCTCTTGGCCTTTGTGAAAAACAAAGCCGCCGTCGACGCGCTGGCGAAGCAGCTGCAGAAGGCGCTGGCGAAGAAGCCGTCGTCGACGACAGAGGCGCTGCTGTGGCTCGCCTACCCGAAGGGAACCGGCAGCGTGAAGACCGACATCTCGCGCGACAAGGGTTGGGACGCGATGCTGGGCCTCGGCTACGAAGGCGTCGCCGTCGTCGCCGTCGACGACAACTGGTCGGCGCTTCGCTTGCGGCACCAGTCGCTGACGACCCGACGTGCGTGATGTGACGCCGTCACGCCACCCTCGTTGCGCCCCTCTTTGCTGCGGTGACGGGCTCGGGCACAAGCGCGCCATGAAGCTCATCGCCGCCCTTGTCGTCGTCGTCGTCGCCTTGATCTCAGGCTCGATCTCCGGCTGCTGCACCTGCGAGTGCGGTGGGCCGTCGACCCGCGACAGCGACCCGCCCGACTTTCCTGATGCCGCCCGCGCCTCGGTGCGGCCCGAGCTCGCCCCGGCGTTCGTGGCTGCTGCTGCCCGCTGAGCGGTCGTCTCCCCTGCGAGTTGCGCCGGCAGGCACCCTGACCGCAGGATGCCGCCGTCTGCGCCCATCTGATCACCCTGACGAGGAGAACTGCGATGTCCGAAGCGGAAATGAAGGCCGAGCTCGAGCGTTTGAAGGCCGAGAACGAGGCGCTGAAGAAGAAGGTCCCCGGCAAGGTCGGCATCTCGTTGAAGGTGTCTGAGAAGGGCGCCATCTCTGTCTATGGAATGGGTCGCTTTCCTGTGACCCTCTATATGGAGCAATGGCTGAAGCTGATGGACATGTCAGAAGACATTCGCACCTTCATCAAAGACAATGAAAGCAAGCTGAAAAAGAAGGAAGGCTGAACCATGGCGACCAAGAAAAAGGCTCCTGAAGCCGAAGCCGCGCCGGCCGCTCAGATGGGGCAGCCGATGGTCCCGCCGATGATGATGAACCCGATGATGGGTCAGCCTGGCATGATGCAGCCTGGCATGATGGGGCAACCCATGATGCAGCAGCCCATGATGGGCCAGCCCGGCATGATGCAACAACCCGGCATGATGCAGCAGCCCGGCATGATGGGACAAAACCCCATGATGCAGGGCAATCCCATGATGATGATGCTGCAGATGATGCAGGGCATGCAGGGCATGATGGGCGGCGGCATGGGCGGCTTCGGCGTCGACGCCGCGGCCGTCCCCTTCGGCGGCGGCGCCAAGCAAGACAGCGACCCCGGCCTCGAGGCTGCCATCGTTCGTCCGGCCCGCTTCGAGAAGCGCATCAAGACGCAAGAGGCGCTGAAGCTCGGCAACGTGCTCGACCTGATGTGCCTCACCGACGACGGCAAGCACGCCCTCGGCGGCGTGCCGCTCGGCTGCACGATGGTGTTCGTCGGGCCCCCCGGCAAAGGCAAGACGCGCACCGCGCTCGCTGCCCTCGCCCGCGTGGCGCTGACGGGCAAGAAGGTCGCCTTCGTCGTCGCCGAAGAGGGCTTTCACAACGAAGACGACCATGGCCGCGACGACCTCTGCTCGCGCCTGTGCAAGGTCGGGATGGAAGCGACGGGGCTCGACGAGGCCAACTTCGAAAAGAAGGTGCTCGACAACGTCTTCGTGCTCGAAGCCCAGTACCACAAGCACAACACGTGGGACGACTTCGTCGCCAAATACCGCTACCTGGTCGAAAAAGAACAGATCGACTTTGTGGTGATTGATTCGCTCAACATGGTCGATCCCACCAAAAAGGGTACGGCCGACAACTTGAGCGCGCTCAAGACCTACAACCACGAGAAGGGCGTCACCTGCATCTGCATCGGGCAGATCAAAGACACGGGCGAGCCCGTCGGTGGCGAGGCCTTGCAGCACACGGCCGATGTCGTCTTCTTGCTTGAAGAGATGGGCCTCTCTTCGAAAGAGATCGCTGAGTTCTGGGGCGGTAAATACCGCGACAAGATCTCGGTTCTTCATGTTGTGAAGAGCGTGACGACGCCGACGTTGCAATATCCCGTTCGCGTCGATCGCAAGCCGGGCACCGGTGAGTTGATGGTGCACGACCTGCAGCCCAAAGATTATCCGGTCCTCTTGGCAAAATGAGTGCTGCGGGCGCTCCCACGAGGCGGCTGACGCGGCTCTCTCTGCGCGGGTTCAAGTCGTTTCCGCAGCTCGACATCGAGCTGCGGCCGCTGACGGCCGCGATCGGACCGAACGGCGCCGGGAAGTCGAACCTCGTGGCCTTCTTCCGCTTGCTCTACGCGCTGCAACTCGGGGGGTTGAAGCGTCACGTTGGTGCGAGCGGTGGGGGGTCAAAGTGGCTGCACGGGGGCGTGCGGGTGTCTCCGAGCCTGACGTGGGCGCTGACCGTCGACGTCGAAGGTGTGGCGCAGCGCTACGAGGGCGAGCTCGTCGGTGCCGACGGCGATGAGCTGGTCTTCGGATACGAGCGCGTCGTCGTCGGCAGCGACACCGTCGACCTTGGCAGCGCTGGGTCCCACGAATCGGGTCTGTTGAACGCTCGGTTCGATGGTGACCAGCGCGTCGCCGGTTTTCGAGCGCAGCTGCTGCGCATTCACAGCTACCAATTCCACGACACGTCATACGCCGCCGACGTGAAGCGCTTGCAGCGCCTGGACAACAACACCGCGTTGATGGTGAACGGCGCGAACCTGGGGCCGTGCCTCTACCGCATCCGCGCCGGGTCGCAGCACCGCTACGATCGCATTCTCTCCACGGTGCGCCTCGCCGCACCGTTCATCGACGACCTGGTGCTCGAGCCAGTCGGTCCACCCGTCGGCGGGTCGATCTTGCTTCGCTGGCGTCAGAAGGGGCTCGACCTCGATTTCACCGCCTCAGACTTCAGCGACGGCACCCTCCGCTTCCTGCTGTTGACGACGCTGATGGAGCAGCCCGATCCGCCGGACACGATCCTCATCGACGAGCCAGAGCTCGGCCTTCACCCGTACGCGATCGGGCTCTTGGCAGCGCAGCTGCGCGGCTTTGCCTTCGACCGCCAGGTCATCGTCTTCACCCAGTCCGTCGAGCTGCTGGACGAGCTCGCCGCAAGCGATGTCATCGTCGTCGATCGACGCGGCGCGGGCTCAACGGCGCACAACCTGGACCCCGCCGAGTACGAGGCGTGGCGGGCTGACTACTCGCTGGGCGAGGTCTGGCGAAAGGGAGTCATCGGAGGCTTCCCATGAAGCGGCTCGCGATCGTTGTCGAGGGCGCGACAGAGCAGGGGTTCGTGCAGCGCGTCCTCGCTCCGCACTTGAGCACCTTCGATGCTGCTGTCGATGTGCGGGGCGTGCTGATCGGTGGTCGTGGTGGGCACCTGCACCCGGCGACCTTGCAGCGGGAAATCAACAATCTTTTCTCGTCGCGGTTTCACACGATTTCAACAATGTTTGATCTGTTCCATTTGCGGAACGATGTCCCCGGCCGCGATCTGTCTCTGCACGGCAAGCAGCGCGCTGAGAGCATCGAAGCCGCGCTCTCCGCCGTCATTGGGCACACACGTTTCATTCCCTATCTGAGCATTCACGACGTCGAGGCCCTGACCTTTGCCGATGTCGACCGGCTCGCCGCGGTGATCGGAGTCGACGATCGTGCTCGCGACGTGTTGGCGGCGGCCGCAGTGCGAGGACCCGAAGCCATCAATGACGACCGCCCACCTGCCTATGTCATTGAATCCGTCTTTCCAAGATATGCTAAACTGAAGTCCACGATTGGTGTTCTCGCACTGGAGCAGGTGGGTCTCCACGCCATGCGTGACAAATGTTTCCACTTTGCTCAGTGGCTCCTCCGACTTGAAGAATGGGCTCGACCATGACCAACCAAGCGCGCGCCTTTTCCCGCGAACCCAAGAAACCGCGCTTCGTGTCGGTGAAAGAGCTCCTCCGCCGTCGCGACGAAGGAGCGCCGTTTCAAGAGATGTTCGGCAGCATCGGCGCCACCCGGCTCGGCGACGCGTTCGTCGAAGAAGCCCTCGGCCTGCCGCTGCACTTGCGCTTCGCGATCGAGTCGCGGATGGACAAGGGCGAGGACGTCGGCGCCGAGTCGCTGTCGTCGATCCCATTTTATTCGTTGTGCAAGGGGCTCTTCTTGCCCTTGTCGATGCTGCACCCCGAGCGGGTCGCGGCCTACTTCAACATCCAGTCCGAGCTGCCGCCTGACACGGCGGCGCGTGAGGCGCTGCTCGGCGAGTTCTTGCAGAAGAACGTCGGCCTCTCGCTGACGCAGAAGCTCGCGTGCATTCTCGGCGACGCGTTTCGCGGCCGAAAGAGCACCTTCAAGCGCGACTCGATGATAGCGCTGTTGTTGTCGACCTCGTTGCAAAAGAAACGCACGCTGCTCGATCGATTGACCGTAGTCGGCGACGTCGCCGTGCTCTTCGCCGAGGCCCGCCCCGAGGGCCCGCAAGAGCCGATGTTGACGGCGGCAGAGGTGCTCGAGGCCCTGCGCTTCTTGCCCGACGCCCCGCGGCAGAAGAAGTTCTCGATCCTGCGTTCTCTTCTGCAGCGAATGGGCAAGCTCGAGGCCTATTTCCTGGCCAAGATGCTCTTGCGCAAGGCCGGCTTCGGCTTCGACTACCAGGGCCCGCTGCTCACCCGCGCGCTGGCCGAGGCCTACTCGGTGCCGAAGACGGGACAGAGCGCCGGCGTCAGCGTCAGCGCCGACGAAGTCAGCCACGCCGTCGCTCTCACCGACTACTTCCGCGTCGCTGAGATTCTCGAGACCGAGGGCGCGCCGGGGCTGAAGAAGATTCACCTGCAGCCGCTGGTGCCGATTCGCCCGGCGCTGGCGTCGGGCTCGGTCGACGAGATCGAGAAGTACCCGGTGTGGGTCGAGCGCAAGCTCGATGGCATCCGCTTGATGCTGCACAAGTCGACGGACCTCACCGGCGCGACGCTGGTCGGCGCGTACACGCGCACGCGCGGCGACTGGCTCGAGCTCATCACCGGCCTCGAGCAGAGCGCCAAGGTCATCCCCGCGCACAACTGCATCCTCGACGGCGAGCTGCACGGCACGGTGTTCAGCGGCGACGGCCCCGAGCCCGCCACGGTCTACGACGTGTACGCGCACATCACTGGGCAGCCCCAGAAGGCAGTGAACCTCAAGTACACCGCCTTCGATATCATCTACTTGAACGGCAAAGATCTCACGTCGCTGCCGATGCACCAGCGCCAGACCATGCTGCGCATGATGCTCGGGCCGCTCGCTGGCGCGCCCCTGCCCGTGCCCTTGAGCGTCATCGACGGACAGATGGCGAACAACCGCGACGACGTGTCGCGCCTGTTTCAGTTCTTTCGCGGCCAGGGCTACGAGGGCATCATCGGCAAAGACCCCAACGGTCCGTATCGCATCGCGACACGTGACCCTTCATGGGTGAAGAGAAAGCCGCTCATCACCCTCGATTTGGTGTTGTTGGGTGGCGTGCTCGCCGTCACGACGAAAGAGCGGACGGGCATGTTCGGCAGCTACGTCATCGGCGCCCGCCGCGAAGACGGCAGCTTCGAAGACGTGGGCGACGTCGCCGGCGTCGACGTCGAACGCGACCGCACCCTGCAGGCCGAGATCGTCCGCGAGGGTTTGATCACCGGTCGGCGCATCGAGCGTCCGTCGGCGTCGGGTGTCCGTCCGGGGCTCGAGTTGCGGCCGCACATCGTCGTCACCGTGAAGTTCGAGGGCATCACGCGCGACAACGTCACCAAGCGCCTCTCGCTGCGCGACCCCAAGATCGCCCAGCTGCGCACCGACAAGGGCGCCTTCGAGTCCGACACCACCAAGATGATCGAAGAGCTCAGCGTGCGCGAGCGCTTCGGCTGAGCCTGGTGACGACGTCTGTGGCGCAGCAGAAGGCGGATGCGACGAAGCACAATCGCGCGCGGAGGATCGCACCCCGGGCGGGCCGCGCGGGCCGGGGCACCCCAACCTCCCCCGGCCCCTCCTCCCCGTGGGCTCACGATTGGTCAGGGTGCGGTTCTCATCGTGACGCTGGACGGCGCCTTGGCGGATCAGATGTCTTCTTCGTCGTCGACGGCCTCGGCGGCCTGAGCGCAAGGACGTTGGCAAGGACGATGACATCGACTTGGAAGGTCGACGCGATCAGCGCCCATGCTTCGTCGAATCGCTCGCTC
>JANNAY010000930.1:0-9530 GCA_031384945.1 Deltaproteobacteria bacterium | reverse complement strand
CGTCACAGGCAGGTAGCCTGCGCCGCGACCGAGCACGGCGCGCACGGCGCCGTTGACGAGGACGCCGCCACACCGGGTGGCCAGCGCGTCGGGCAACCCACCCGCCGCGTGGGCCGGCAACCAGGCGAAGCTGCCCTTCTTTTTCAGCTCTTGCGTGAAGGCGAGGTTGAGGCGGCCCAGCGGCGGCACCTTCGACAGGTGCACCGGCGCGACAAAGACGTCAGCGGCGAGAAAGACGTGCGTCACGCGGCACGCTCCGCAATCGCTCAGAAGTGGAAGGTGACGCCGGCGCCGACGTAGGCGTTGCCCTTGTTGTCGATGGAGCCGCGGATCTGCAGGTCGAGGTCGTTCTTGCGGTTGACGTCGAAGGTGCGGCCCGTCGACAGCGACGACGAGAACGTGTCGCTCTTGAAGTCGTAGTTGCCCGAGACCGAGGTCGTCCAACGGCCGTGTTGGGCGGCGACGCCGACGCTGAGGTTGGCGGCGTCGACGGTGCCTCTGGTGCCGTTGCTCCAATTGCCGTTGGCGAACAGCACGCCCTGGCCGCCGCCGAAGTCAGAGGGGACGTTGAAGCGCTGTGACGCCGAGAGGTGGGCGTCGAAGGGCTTGCCCTTGCCGTCGAAGCGGACGTAGCCATCGGCGTTGAAGCCGCCCGTCGTCGAGACGGCGCTGTCGACCTTGAAGGTGTCGAGGGTCTTGTTGGCGACCTCGGCAGAGATGCCGCCCTTGATCGTGGTGCCGCCCTGGAAGGTGTGGTTGCCCTCGAGGCCGACGGTGACGCGCGGATCGCTGAAGTGTTTGCCGGCTTCGAGGCCGGCCTTGAGCTTCACGCCGTCGAACAGCGAGGTCTTGATCTCGGGCTTGATGCCGAGCTTCTGCAGCGCGTCGGTGCCCTGCGTGTAGCCGACGACGACAGCGGCGGCGGCGCCGGCGCCGGCCATCGACCAGAACGCGGCCGGGTGCTCGTGGCGAAAGTCGTCGACGAGGGTCTTGGCGGCGTCGCCGCCGAGCTTGCCGAGCTGCTTCAGCGTCGTGTTGCTGAGATCGCGGTTGTCACCGAGGGCGCCGAGCGCGCTCTCGAGGGTGTTCTGCACGCCAGGCGAGAACGCGCCGATCGGGACGTTTTGCAGCAGGTCGCCAAACGCCCGCTGCATGTTCTTTTGCTGGTCGGCCGTGAGGTTGTCGCCGGACTGCAGCGGACGCAGCCCCGCGGCCAGCGAGCCGGCGTCGCGCAGCAAGATGGTCGCGAGGCGGGCGTTGAAGACGTCAAAGGCGGCGGCGGTGGCGCTGTCGACGTCGGCTTTTTGCACGTTGGCGATGACGCCGGTCGTGGCGCCGGAGCCTGCTTGCGAGCCGAAGAGCTTGTCGTAGTCGGTGGTGCCGTAGCGGGTTTGCTGCAGCTGCGAGCTGTCGAGGAAGAGGCCGTGGTTCGTCGTCTGCGGCAGCTGCGTCGTGTCTTGCGCGTGCGCCGGGGCGACGGCGGCGCCGATGAGCGTGAAGCCCAGCAGCGCGGCGACGACGCCCTTCTTCAGCTTGCCGCTGGCGCCCTCGTCAGCGCCCTGCTCGATCTGCTGCAGGTGCGAGACGCCCGTGAGCGCGACGTTCTTGGCCCCGGTCGACGACGGCGGGAAGCCAGTGCTGCTGGAGACGGTGGCTGCGACGACGCTGACGTTGGGCTTGTTGACGGACTCGACCATGGTTCAGCTAGCTCCAACCTTCAGACTTTGGACGACGTCGACGACGGCTTTCTTGGCCTTGTCGGCGTGGGCGGCGCGGGCGGTGCCGGTGACGACGACGACGACGCCTTTGCCGCCCTGCTTGAAGGCCTGCCGCTGCACGACGGATCCGCTGGCGTCGTCGAAGGCGCGGTCGACGACGACGGCGCCGGCTTCGGCTTTGGGGGCATCGGCTTTGTAGTTCTTCTGCTTCGTCTGGGCGAACGCCTGCTCTTGCGCCCTGGCGTAGGCCTCGACGGTGCCGGTCAGGCTGTCTTTGGTGACGGTCAAAGAGACCACACCGGCGTGAGAGAACGTCAGGACGCTGTCGTCGTCGAAGCCTTGCGGCAGTTCGAAACGCAGGTCACGCCAGAGATAGACATGAGCAGTCACGGCGTGGGCATGATGACGGCGTCGTCGACGTCTGTCGAGAGAAGTGGAGCCGCGCGTGACATTGCCAGTGGTAGGCGTTCTGGTGGTCGATCTCGCCCGTGTCCTCGACGACAGCGCCCCCGGCAAGGCCGGGGCCACGGCGTTGCAGGCGAAGTTCGACGAGCTGAAGGCGCAGCACGAGAAGCTCCGTTCGCGGGGCACCACCGAAAAGGGACAGAAAGAGGCCGCCGCCGCCGCCGCCGCCTTCGAGGTCGACGCGCGCAAGACCATCGAGGGCGAGCGCGCCAAGCTGCGTGACGACGTGCTGGCCAAGGTCAGGCCGGTCATCGCCGCGATCATGGTCGAGAAGAACGCCAGCGTTGTCGTCGACGCCGCCGCCGTCCTCGCCGTCGCCGCCGCCGTCGACATCACCGCCGACGTCATCGCCCGCGTGAAGTAGCTCTCACAACTCGAGCCCTCAGAACTCGAGCTTGCCGTCGTCGCCGCGGCGGGCGCGTTCGTGTCCGGCGATGCCGTCACCCTGGGCGACGACGATGGCGCCGCCGACGCCCACGGCGGGGTGTTTGAGCCAGACGCCGCTGCTGACGACCAGGTGCAGATCGACGACGTCACGGGGCTTGCCGAGCAGCTCGTAGCGCAGCCGCGCATCGCCATGATCGCGGCAGACCTCGAGGCCCACCGTCACGCCGCGCCATGAGAACGTCGACGACGAAGGCCGCGACACAAAGTCGAAGCCGGCGACTTTGGCGATGTCGACGTCGTCGCCGTCGCCGCGTTTGTCGACGTCGAAGGCGACCTTGCCGTCGCTGAAGGCGTAGGCGGTGTTGTGGTAGCCGCCGTCGTCGTCGACCCACGGGATGGTCCCCGGCACCAACAAGCGATCGCTGCCAGCCGTCAGCGCCGCCAGCTGCGCGACGAGGGCGTCGCGGCCTTTGACGTCGTGGGCGACCTGCTGCGGCGGGCCGTTCTCGGGGACGAACAGCCACTCGGGGGCGATGACGACGTCGGCCCCGCCGGCCCACGCGGCCTCGATCTTGCCGAACGCGCCGGCGATGGCGGTCTTGCCGTCGGTGACGGCGTCGACGGCGTCGATGCGCGCGATCGGTGGCGACGGCTGCTTCGCTTTTGACGAGGACAGCGGCACCGCGCCCATCGCCGCGGCGAGCACGCGCTGCTCGTCGCTGGTGCGCATCGGCACGCACCACAACGACGGATCGGCGAGGGCGTCGACGACGGCGGCTTTGACGACGGCGTCGTTGCCGACGACGACGAACAAGCGCGTCAGCTGTTGGCGCGCGCTTTCGCCCAGCAGAGCGACGTCGCTGTCGAGAGCGGCCGGCCAGACGGAGGCGCCGTGTTGGGCGCGTCCGACGACGCGCGCGTTGCTGGCCGGCGTCTGCGTCTGCGGCGTCGTCGCTGTCGTTGCGGACGTCGTCGCCGCCGCGGACGTTGTCGTCGTCGCGGACAGCGTCGCAGGCGTCGAGGGCGCGCTCGTCGTCGAAGGCGCGGCCGTCGTCGTTCGTGTTGTGCGAGGGCGTCCGTCGACGGAGCGCATGGCGGTCGGGGTCAGGCCGCGAGCTTCAAGAGCTCGGCGACGTCGTGGGCCGTGAACTTTTCGCCGTCGACGACGACAGCGTCGCCCTTGCCCTGCAGGGTGACGACGGGAGCGGTGAGCTGCACCTTGGCGAACCAGGGCAGGGCGCTGGTGGGATCGAAGCGGACGGCGTGGGCCTTCATGCCCTGCGCGGGGCCCGTCGGGGACGACGGCGAATTCGGCAGGGCCATCTTCGGCGAGGTCGAATCGAGCAGCGCCTCGGCAGCCTTCTTGGCGGCCTGTTCACCGCTGTCGCCGAACACGTCTTTGCGCTCGGCGAGAAAAGACTTCACTTCAGCGAGAGAGGCCTGACCGTTGGCGACGACAGCCTCGACCGCCTGCGCGAGGGGGGCTCGCGTGCGGGTGGTTTCGAGGAGGCGGTTCTTCCAATCGACGGACACGGCTTTGTTCTCGGCTGTTCTGTTGGCTTTTCTCTGGACGGGTCGCAGTGATACTCGACAGCCGCGCATTCTGGCGAGCTTCGTCGACGACGCGACGCGTTGATGGCGAAGAGCGGCGGCGACCTGCTGTTGTTTGCCAGGCCTCTGGCGACGATGTGACGACGTGACGACGAGGTGATTCGTGCCCGGGCTGTCGATCGATTGGATGCAGCTCGAGTCTGCCTTTGAGAGCCACGCCCCGGATCAGCGGGCGTTTCTCGACAAGAAGACCGGCGAGATCAAGCTCGCGGTGCTGGGCGAAGACGACGCCGACATGGAAGAGGGCGTCGCCGGCGGCCACTTCATCCGCGTCGAGCCCATCCCGTCACGCGAGCAATACCGGATGATGGAGCGCTTCATTGCCACCGTCATCAACCTGCCGCTCAAGGCCGCTTTGCAAGACGCCATCGTCGGCAAGGGGGCCTTCAGGCGCTTCAAAGACGCCGTCTCTCGTCATCCCGAAGAGCGAAAGCGCTGGTTCGCGTTCAGAGACGCGCTCTTGCACCGCTACATCCTCGACTGGCTGAAGACCCACAAGCTCGAGCTGCAAGAGATCCCAGCGTGGAACCTCGAGCCGCCGATGACGCCGTCACCAGAGCCCCAGCACAGCGAAGAGAACGTGCTCGTCAGCGCCGAAGGCGAACCCGTCGTTGTCGCCATCGCCCCCGTCGCCGTCGACCGCGCCGAGCTCGAAGCGTTTCGCACCTACCTGCAGTCGTGGGCGCGCTCGCACGGCGAAGAGTACCGCTACCTCTTCGGCCCGGCCGCCTTTGACCGCCTCGCGTCGGACATGACGCAAGAATTCATCATCTACCGAAAGCGAGGATCCTGATGGATTCAACGACTTCTTCTGTTGGCGCCCCTGTCACGCATTTCATTCAGGCCGGCAAGCACCGCGTGCGCTACGTCGAGGGCGGCGACGACGGCAAGATGGTCGACGCCAACTCGGGCGGCAAGCGGCAGAAGCCCCGCGCCATCATTTTGCATGGCTGGATCGCCAGCCATCAGCTCTATCGCAAATGCTGGGCTGGCCTCGGCGAATTCTTGCACTACCGCGCCGTCGACCTCGTCGGCTTCGGCGACAGCGACAAGCCCTCGCCCAACGACGTTGCGTACGATCCCAAGTGGTACGGCGAGCAGGTGCGGCACCTCGCCGACGCCATGGGCTGGGACAAGTTCACCCTCATCGCGCAGTCGATGGGCGGCGTCGCGGCGACCGAGTTCGCGCTCGAGAATCCCGCCCGCGTCGAGAAGCTCATCTTGATCGACAGCGTCGGCGTGGCCCAGCCGCCGCCGGTGCTCGGTCGCATCTTGCAGCTGCCCGGCATCGGCTCGGCGCTGTTTCAGCTGCTCGGCGGCACGCGCAAGTCGCTGAAAGACTTTCTCGTCAACGACGTCTGGTACGTGAAGAGCGTCTTCGAAGAGAGCGTGCTCGCCGACATGCTGCGCATCATCAACTCGCCCGGCGGCAAAGAAGCCGCCTACGCGACCATGATGAAGATGACGTCGCCGAACGCCGTGAACGCCTTCACGCCCCGCTTCAAAGAGCTGCGCGTGCCCACCCGGCTCATCTGGGGCGAGCACGACAAGCTCTTTCCCCTCGAGGCCTGCGGCCGCGCCCTCGAAAAGATGATCCCCGGCGCCACCCTCGACGTCATCGAGGGCTCTGGTCACGAGCCGCCCGTCGAGGCGCCCGAACAATTCTTGAAGGTGCTGCGCCGTCTCGCGCTCAGCTGAGGTGCCCCGTGCTTCGTCTGACGCTGCGTTTCACAACCGCGTTGTGCTTCTTCGTCGTCTGCGCCGCCTGCGGTGACGAGAAGATCGACGTCGTCGACAACAACGCACCCGTGGCCGTTGTCGTCGGCGCCAACGTCGCCGCCCGCGGCGTCGCCGCCTCTTTCGCTGGCAGCGGCAGCAGCGACGTCGATGGATCCATCGTCTCGTTCGTCTGGGACTTCGGCGTCGGCGGCACCGCTGCGGGCATCGCCACACAGCACATCTTCAACGCGGCCGGCACGTTCACCGTCACGCTCACCGTCACCGACGACGATGGCGCCGTCGGCAGCGATGACCTCGTCGTTGTCGTCGACGACAACGAAGCCCCCACCGCCTTCATCGCTGCCGCCGACGTCGGCAGCGTCGGCGTCGTCGTCGGCTTCGACGCCTCCGGCAGCAGCGACGTCGATGGCTCCATCGTCTCGTTCGCCTGGGACGCGGGCGACGGCAGCACCGGCACCGGCGCGACCTTCGATCATGCGTTTGCTTCTGCCGGCAGCTTTCTCGTCACGCTCACCGTCACCGACGACGATGGCGCCACGGCCGAGGCAGAGCACGAGGTCGTCGTCAGCGATGCGCCGGCCTCGGTCGACGGCGAGTGGCGCTGGTTTCTCACCGACGAGAGCGTGCGTGACCTCGGCTTCTTGTGCGGCGGCTCGTTTCAAGACTCTGAGCTGACCATCGTTGCCGCGGTGCCGAACATCAGCGTCACCGAGCACGCTGGCGACACCAACGTTCCGTACAGCGGCACGTTCGATGGCACGCACTTCGAGGCCACCAACGAGCAGGCCGGCATCGTCCAGTCGATCATCGGTGACTTCACGTCGACGACGGCGTTCTCGGGCATCTACCGCATCGCCACCGGCCTCGATGACTGCGCCGATCGCCCGGTCAGTGGTGTGAAGCAGTGAAGGTCTCTGCCGCGGGCTTCGTCGTCGTCGTCGGCGTCGTGGTCGTCGCCGCGGGTGCGTGCGGACGCGAAGTACAAGACGACGCCGCTCCTGTCGCCAACGCCGGCGTCGACGTCAGCGCTGTCGCCGGCGCCGGCGTCAGCTTCGTCGGCAGCGGCAGCAGCGACGACGTCTCTGTCGACACATTCGCCTGGGACTTCGGCGACGGCAGCGACGGCGCGGGCGCTGTCGTCGACCACGTCTACGTCGACGCCGGCGGCTACGTCGCCACCCTCACCGTCGCCGACAGCAGCGGACAGACGGCCACCGACACCGTCGTCGTCACCGTCGCCGCCGAGGTCGCCGTCGCCCGCATCGTCGTCGGCGGCATCTCGGGCGTCGGCGCCCGTGTCGGCGACGAGCTCACCTTCGACGCCAGCACCTCGACGTCGCCAGCGGCGCTGACGTCAGCGTCGTGGCGCTTCGGCGACGGCGCCACCGCTGACGGCGTCGTCGTGCGCCACACGTACGTCCGCGCCGGCGCGTTCACCGTCCGGCTCGTGGTCGCCGACGGCGAAGGCAACGAGGCCCAGAGCGAAACCGTGGTGACCGTGAGCGCCGCTGACGTCAGCGGCACCTACGACGTCGTCGCCGCCGACTTCGCCTGCGCCAACTACGCCGCCGTCTTCCCCGACGCCGTGCTCGTCGTCAGCCAAGACGGCAACGACGTCGACGCTGCGGGCGGCGACGGCCGCGTCTACGCCGGATCCTTCGACGACGACGGCCTCGCGCTGCGCGGTGCGGCCACGCTGTCGGCCGGCGGCTGCGGCAACGCCGTCGTCGACATCGACTGGCGCGCCACTGTCAGCGCGCCCGGCGTGTTGAGCGGCACCGCCACGGCGTTCTTTGACCTCGACGTCGGCTGCCAGTGCACCGCCGCGTGGAACGTCACTGCCACCCGCCGCTGAGCGCGAGGTCGCCGAATGGCACGGAGCGAGGCTTTGGGAGCGACGTAGGCATTCGGCTTGGGCTCGCGCACCAGAGCGTGGTCAGCGTTTGTGTTGGCGGTACGTGCGCGCAGCGATGCCGACGAAGGCCGAGTCGCGGACGATGTAGCGCTCGAACATGCGCCTGGGCTCTTGGCCGAGGCGGTAGGCCCACTCGAGGCCGATGTCTGACATCCACGGCGGGGCGCGTTTGACGACGCCAGCGATGAAGTCGAGCGAGGCGCCGATGCCGAGCGATACGGCGGGCGCGAGGGCCTGCTTGTGCTTGGTCATCCACAGCTCTTGCTTGGGAGCGCCGAGGGCCACGAAGATCAAGTCGGGTTTGGCTTTGACGACGACGTCGAGCACTTCTTGGTCTTTGACCGGATCTTTTTCGAAGCCGAAGGGCGGGCTGTAGCAGCCGGCCACCTTCAGGCCCGGGTTCTCTTTGACGAGGATGTCGGCGGCGGTCTGGGCGATGCCGTCTTTGCCGCCGAAGAAGAAGCACGAGAGCCCGTCGTTCGCCGCGCGGGCGACGAGGGGGCGCAACAGGTCAGAGCCCGAGACCTTGCCGGGCAGGGGGCGGTTCATCGCCCTGGCCAACCAGATGAGGGGCTTGCCGTCGGCGAGCGACAGCGCGCTTTGGTCGTAGGCGGCTTTGAGGGCGTCGTCGCTGTCGGCCATGACGACGTGGTCGACGTTGGGGGTCAGCACGCTGCCGCCTTTTTGGGCTTTGACGAGGTCGACGATGGCGTCGACAGCGCCGTCGAACGAGACGACGTCGACGTGGATGCGGCCGAAGGGCACGCGCTCAAATTGGGTCATGGAGAAGCTCATCCGCGCCCAGATAACAACCGGCGGACTTCGTCTTCGATGTGTTTCATGCGCATCGGCTTTTCGATGAAGAGATCTGCGCCGGCCTCGAGGGCCATGGCGTGGTCCTGCACCGAGGTGCGTGCCGAGCACACGATGATCGGGATGCGCGCGGTGCCCTCATCGCTGCGCAGCGCATCGACCACCTGCGTGCCGCTCATGCCCGGCAGCCCGAGGTCGCAGACGACGATGTCTACGACGTCGCCCTTCTTGATCCAGGCGAGCGCGTCTTCGCCTGAGCCGTGCCAGACGGTGAGCAAGCCGCACTTCTCGAAGTGCCGCGATAGCAATTTCGCCACACCGGCGTCGTCTTCGATGATGAGCATGCGCGACACGCCCACAGCCTACGACGGGTCCACAGCAGGCACTGCACTTTGCCCTCCGGGAGCACCTGTCGCAGTTTGCGGGAAGGGTGCGTGTTTGTGGGTGTTCCACAGACGAAGCAGCGCCGTTGCCGCTTGCGCCGCCAGCGGATCCGGCGACGTCGTCGCCGCCTGCAGCAGCGTCAACGCCGGCGCCGGCAGCGCGTCTTGCGGCGCCAGGGCGTGCAGGGCGCGGACGAGGGCGAAGACGCCGTCGTCGCCCACTTCGTCGGCGAGCAGGGCTGTGAGGCGCGCGCCGCTCCAATAGCAATGCTGGTGGCTGCCGCGCGTGTCCATCTGCTTGCAGCTCTGCTCGACGTCGAGCTTGTCTTGTTGGGCGCGCACGGCGCCGGTGCGAAAGCCGACGGCGAGTTGGGCAGCGGCGGCGCTGCGTGCGCGGCGTCCGGCGGCGGCGGGCAACACCTCTTGGTGCCACGTCGTCATGCCCTCGTTGAGCCAGCCGTCGCCGCGGGCCACCGGCGGCAAGAGCGTGTGCGCGAG
>JANNAY010000893.1:0-5639 GCA_031384945.1 Deltaproteobacteria bacterium | reverse complement strand
CGCCGCCGCATCACCGCTGTCGATCAGCGTCTGCAGCACGCGCTCGGCGAGGCTGTGACTGCCGGGCGAGAGACGCAGGCGCAGGCGCAGCGACGACAACAGTGCGGCGCGCGCCTGGGGGTCGGTGGCGAGGCGCGCGTTGTCGAGCTCGCCAGCGGCGACGAGCCATGGGCCGATGTCGCGCTTCTTCATGCGCTCGAGGCAGGCGAGAGCCCCGGCGTGGTCGCCGCGCTCGCCTTTGACGTCGGCGGCGAGCCGCAGGATGCGCGGCGACGTCGTCGTCTGCGCCGCTTGCATGATCTCTTGATCGATGGCGACGCCGAGCACCTGGCGGCGCCGCTCGAAGTCCCAGCGCTCGCTTTTGTACAACACCGAAGACGGCGCAAGAGCTACCGCTTTTGCATACAACCGCGACGCAAAGGCCTCGTCACCGAGATCGCTGCGCAGCCGCGCCAACGACGACAGCGCCGACGCCGACGCTGGATCTTCAGCCGCCGCCGCTTCGTACCAGGCGCGGGCGGCGGTCAAATCACGGTCTTCGATCTCGCTGCCGAGGCGCACTTCAGCTGACGCTTTTTCGGGCTTCGACGTCGCCTTGTCGACGAGCTCTTGCAACAAAGATTGCAGCTGCGTCGGCCGCGCGCGGTGATCGAAGGCGCGGGTGCGCGACAAGAGCGCCACCGACGCGCGCAGGTGATCGAGGTCGGACGAAGACGCCAGCGCCTGCGTCAGCGTCGCCGCGGCCTTCGTCGGCGCGGGCTTCGTCGGCGTCTTCGATGCAGTCGTCTTCGGCCACTCTTTCGTCAGCGTGGTCGTCAGCGCGACGGGCGATCCGTCGGGCGCGGTGAAGCGCAGGTCGAGGGCGCCGGCGCGGCCGAAGACGCCGAGCTCGACGACGACGACGTTCTTGCCGGCGTTGAGCGCGATCAGCGCGTTGCTCTGGTCGAAGCCCAGCGAGCGATCGTGGTCGTCTTTGAGCACCTCGACGCCGTTGACCGACGCGCGCAGTTGTCCGCTGCTGCCCATGCGCAGGGCGGCGCTCATGGCCTTGGGCGCGTCGACGACGACGGCGCACAGCGCGCGAATCTCGCGGCGGGCGACGAAGCGGCCGCCGACGTCGAAGCCGCCGCGGGCCTCGCGGGGAATGTCGCGCCACTGCACCGGCCGATCGAGGCCGGGCACGACAGCGTCGAAGTTGTCGACACCGACGTCTGTGGCGACATCGCTGCCAAAGGCGCCGCCGCCGTTGTTGGCGAAGGGGCCGATGCAACGGATCGTCCGCGGGCTGCCCAGCGCGTCGAGGTCGTCGTCGGCGCCCTTGAAATCGCCGCCATTGGCGCGATCGACGGCCCGCTGCCGGCGCGCGATGGCCCGGGCCAACGGTGACTTCGCGCCCTTGACGACGTCGTCGATGAAGCCTTCGCGCCGCGACGGGTCTTCGTCATGCTCGAGCAACGCCAGCGCCCGCGCGGTCGCCCCCGACGCCAGCAGCGGATCAGACGACGACAGCGCCGTCTGCTGCGCCGCCTTTTTCTCTTCATCGAGAAACGCGGTTTGCGCCCGCGCCTGACCGCTGACGAGGGCGCAGACGAACGAGCTGGCGACGACGAACACCGACAAGGGTCGCAACATGGCGGGCGTTCTAACAGCTTCCCGTCTTGCCTCAGCGGTCTTCGTCGACAACCATGACGGTGGGCGTGTAGCTCAGAGGTAGAGCATGTCCTTTACACGGACGTGGTCGCAGGTTCGAACCCTGTCGCGCCCATTCTTCTCAAGCGTTAGCGGCGAAAACGCGCGACGACGCGTTCGACTGCGGCGGCGTCGACGTCGTCAAAGGCGCCGACGACGTCGCTGTCGATGTCGAAGACCGCGATGACGGCGCCCACCTTGTCGAAGACCGGCACGACGATCTCGCTGCGCGAGCGCGCGTCGCAGGCGATGTGGCCGGCGAACTCGTGCACATCTTTGACGACGACGGTGCGCTGTTCTTTCGCTGCCGTGCCGCACACGCCGCGGCCGAAGGCAATGTCGATGCAGCCGAGCGACCCCTGGTACGGACCGACGCGCAACAACGACGGCGTCACCGCCCGGTAGAAGCCCGTCCACAAGAAGCCGAAGCCGTGGTGCACGACGCAGGCGATGGTGGCCATGGCGGCGATGTCGTCGTCGACCGTGCCGAGGATGGCATCGACGCGTGCTTCGACGGCGGCCCACGCCTCGGCTTTCGGCAGCGATCTGACGTCGAGAAATTCTTCGGCCACCGCTCAGGCCCCTGCCGCAGCGGCGGCGACGGCGATCTGGGCGTCGACGACGAATTCGCCGTGGCCCGCGATCAGTGAACGGAACGGCAGCGTCTGAAGGCGTGTGAAGTCTTCACCGAGACGCGGCAGGCCTTGCTTCTTTTTCCAGAGCCGTCCGACGATGACCGGCGCCCTGAAGAAACCCATCGCGCGCAACGACAGGCCGCCCAGCAGCGAGCACTCTTGCGTGTCGCGCCACGCCTGCAGCGCGTCGCAGGTGATCAAGAGTTGGGCGCGGTCGACGACGACAGCGGCCTCGCCGTTCTTGAGGTGCTCGAAGAGAAAGCAGCGGCCCGAAAACGGCAGCTCGCCGCCGTCGACGAGCAGGCGATCGGGCTTGCGTCCGTCGCGCAGCGGCGCGCGCTCGGGCGCCCAGTACGTCGGCGAAAACGTGTCGAGGTAGAACGCGTCGTCGGAGCCATGGCCGCTGCCGAGGCGCACCAGGTGCTTCACGTTGCCGAGCGCGCGCAGCGCCTTGAGGCCGTCGTCGCCGACGCGGGCGCTGTTGACGACGACGACGTCGTTGCCTTCGCGCAGCACTGTCATGGTCTTCTGGATCGTCACGCCAGCGCTGATGCGGTGCGTGGCGAAGACGGCGAAGACGTTGTCGGCAACTTCGATGGGTCCGCGCATTTCGCCGTCTGCCCTGAAAATCGGGGCCTGAAAATCGGCGCCTGAAAATCAGCGGCGCGACATCCACGGCTTCGTCGCCGCCGACGCCGCCGGCGCTGACGTCGACAACGTGCCCTTTTGCGCGACCCATTTGCCGGGGTCGGCCTTGGCCAACAGCTCGCGCGCGGCGGCGATGGCCTTGTCGAACAAACGCGCGCGATCGGCTGGCGTCATGCGGCCCTGGTAGACGCTCGACGAGCGCAGGGCCCGCTTGGGCTTCTCTTTGTCGAGCTCGTCGATGAGGCCTTCGGCTTCTTTGCCGCCGAGGTAGCCAAGCGCCCAGACGCAGCCGTCGAAGGACCAGTAGTCGACGTCGTTGACGATGAAGGCCTCGCGCAATTTTTTCACCAACGCCGTGACGCCCGGCGCGCC
Organism: Deltaproteobacteria bacterium; assembly: GCA_031384945.1. Lineage (GTDB taxonomy): Bacteria > Myxococcota > UBA727 > UBA727 > VGSZ01 > VGSZ01. The sequence goes on along the minus strand of JANNAY010000893.1, from coordinate 2,295 downwards.
GCCGCGACCGAGGGCGGCGAGCGCTTTGCCGAGGTGGCCGACGCAGAGAAGATTGGGCGCGATGTCGACGGCGGCGCCGAGGGCGCGGGCGTGCTCGGGCAAGAGCTTGCCGCCGCGCCCTTGCTCGCGCAGCGCGAGGGCGGCGATGTCGGCGATGTCGGGGTCGCTGCCGACGAGGTCGAAGTAGGCGGCGAAGGCTTCGTCGACGGGCAGGGCCGCGATCTTTTGCACCGCGGGCAGCTGTGCGGGGTCGCCGGCCATTCATCCCTCGGGGTCACGCCAAAACGGCTGCCAGCGTCATAGCATGCAGGTCTTCTGGAGCTTTCGATGACCATCCGCAGCACCAACGGCGTCTTCACCCCGGCCCTGCGCGAAGCAGAGCGCGCCCAGACCGACGGCACGAAGCTCACCAAGCCCGAGGCCGAGAAGCTCGTCGACGGCATGACCGCACAGCTCAAGGCCGAGTACGACGGCGCCACGTCGTCGGCGGGCCTGGCCCACGATCGCGATGTGCTGGTGACGACGGCGCAGGTCATCGTCGACAAGGGCAACCTCACAAGCGCCGCCAAAGACGTGTTCTTCGAGACCTTTGGCAAGAAGCTCGACGGCAAGAGCGATCAGCTGAAAGGTCTCTTGTCGTCGATCCGATCGAGCGCCCGTTCTGATCGTGGCTTCAGCTACAGCGGCTGATTCGATCACAGGTGTTCTGACGCGCGCGGTCGACCTCGCCACTCTTCGCGCTCCTCTCATGCTCCTCGGGCTGTCACGAAAACGTTGCACAACCGGGTTGTGGATTCTGGCCTGCCACCGCTTGCGGACGCCCCAGGATCCGCGCCAAACCCCGGTTTCGGCAGCTAAATCCACAGCGCTTCGCGCACGACAAATCCACGCAACCAAAGAGCAGGGGTTCGCAATGATCACCACCAAGAACGGTCTCTTCATGCCTGCGATGGCGAAGGCCAAGCAGTTCGACGTCAGCGGCAACACGATCTCGAAGGCCGAGGCTGAGAAGCTCGTCGGCATGATGAAGAACGCGCTGGTCAACGAGTACGAAGGCCAGTCGTCGTCGAAGGGCCTCGCCAAAGACCGCGACGTCCTCGCCCGCACGGCGAAGGCGATCATCAAGAACTCTGACGGTGGAAAGTGGGCCGTCACCGACGCCGCCCGCCAGGTGCTGAAAGACGCCTTCGGCGCCAAGTTCGACGGCAAGAGCGGCGACGTCGGCAAGCTCGTCGGCCAGATTCGCAACGACGTGAAGGCGAACTCGACCGGTTACAGCTACTACGGCTGAATGGCTCACCCGTCGGCTTCCACGACGAGAGAACGGCTCGCCGCTGCGTTTCCATCTGATGGAAAGCAGCGGCGAGATCGTTTGCAGTTCTTGCCCCCGAGCGAGAGCGGGGCCTCGATCGTGGCGGTGCTCGACGGCGACCAGATCGTCAAAGCGCCGCTGCGCACGAATCTTCACAATGAAGTGAAAGCCCAGAAGCAGGCGAAAAAAGCAGGCGCAGCCGCCGTCGTCGCCTGCGCCGCCATCGCCGACTTCGCCTTCGTGCAAAAGCGCCAAACTGGAAAAACCAAGACACAGTGGAACGACGACGACGTCGCCGCCGTCGGACGCGCCCTGGCCGCGCTGCACGCCCTGCCCGGCAAAGACCTGGCCCCGCTCGGCGGCGGCGCGACGGTGCAGGCCGCCATCAACGAAGGACGCACCGCCACAGCGCATCTCGTCAGACGCGGCGCCATCGGTGCTGCGCAGGCACTGAGGCTCAAAGCGTCCATCGACGAATTCGGCGCTGCCGTTGCCGACGTCGTCGAATTCGGCGCTGACTTCGGCGGCGATGTCGACCGCGTCTTTGTCCACGGCGACGTCAGAGGCGACAACGTCTTCTTCGACGAAGAAGGCGTCGCCCGCTTCATCGACTTCGGCCTCGCTGGCAGAGGCGACGCCGCCGTCGATGTCGCCCGCGTCGTCGGCTACCAACGCTTGAGCCCGCACCAGACCTTCGTGCTCGTCGACGCCTGGGCCGGTGCCGGCGACTTCGACGACGCCGTCGACCGCGCCGTCGTGCTGTCGCGGGCCATGCCGTTGCTGTTGGCGTTGAACGCCGCCCGCTACGTCACAGACGTCGAAGCCGGCGTCGTCGACGTCGTCGACCGCGCTGCGGTGTTGGCGCGCTGGCCCGGCATCCTGCAGCGGCTCGGGGTGACGACGTGATTCCGCGCGTTCCGCACCTCGCGGGCAGCCGGCCCGGTCACAGCGATCTGCTGTGTGACGACGACGACGAGCGCCGC
>JANNAY010000883.1:0-6232 GCA_031384945.1 Deltaproteobacteria bacterium | reverse complement strand
GCTCACACTCGTTGAGCATCTGCGCGGCCTTCTTCTTGTCGCCGTCGGCGATGGCCATCAGCCCCAGGTAGTAGAGCGGACGGGTCGACTGCGGGTGCCGCCGCGCCGCCTCGACGAGCAGCGCCACGCCCTTCTGCCGCTCGCCGCGCAGCACCAACAGGTGACCGCGCAGCGCGCTGCCTTCGACGTCGTCGGGGTGGGCGGCGGCGTAGTCGTCGACGAGGGCGGCGGCTTCGGTGACGGCGCCGGCCGCCGTCAGCAGCTGCGCCTCGAGCAGCGTCGTCGTCGGCGCGGGCAGCGTCGTCGTCGTCGCCGTGACGCTCCAATCCGCGTCGTAGCTCTCGCGGCGGCGCTGGTCGGAGAACACGAAGACCAGCTCGTCGAGCAGCGTCCACAATTCTCGGGCCGCCGACGTCGCCGGCCCGAGCTTGACGTCGGCGAGGGCGTCGCGGCCGACGTCGGCGACGAGGCCGCGCAGCCGCAGCAACACGTCACTGGTCGACGTTGATGTCGGCATGTTGAGCAAGCGGTAGGCGGTGGCGCCGCGCGCTTTCAACAGCGTGGTGGCGACGCGGGCGACGGCGTCGGCGTCGACGACGGCGCCAGCGACGGCGTTCTTCATCGCCCGTGGCACCGCGCGTCCATCGAGCGGCGCGTCGCCCTCGGCGCGCAACAAGCCGGCGAACCAGAGCGCGTGCACCTCGAGCCCCGACGTCTTCTGCTGCGCCTCGCCGACGGTGGGCAGGCGCTCGAGCAACAGCTGCGGCAGGGTTGACGACGGACGCAGCCGCGCGAACGCGACGAGTCCGGCGTCGAAGTCGGCGGTGCGTTCGAGGACTTCTGCGCCGCGGGCGGCGACAAAGGCGGCGGCTTCTTCTTCGCGCGTCCCCTCGAGCGCGAATTTCAACAGCACATCGATGTCGTCGATGGTGTGGCTCGCGAGTGCGCCGGCGGCGTCTTCGCCTTCGACGACGTCGACGCGACCCCTCCACAGCAGCGCGCGCCGCAGGCGCGTCTCGGCTTGCAGCTCGACGAGCTGCAGGGCCTCGGTGGCGGTGACGAAGCCCAGCGCCAGCAGCGCCTCGGCGACGCGCTCGCGCGTCTTCGCGATGCGCTCGTCGAGGGCGCGGCACTGTGCGTCGCTCAACCGTCCTTGACGACGCAGCCACTCGCCGAGCGTGTGCTCGCGCAGATTGTCGCCAGCGCCGACGACGACGCCCTTGAGAAACGCGATCTGCAGGGCGCTCTCGCCGTCGACGAAGCGCAAGACGCCCTCGAAGCGCGAGCGGGCAGCCAGCAGCAGCGTCGACGCCACCGACGACGGCTGCGTCAGCGACTGCGACTGCAACGTCTTCGGCTTCGACAGCGTCTTCGTCTTGGGCGTCGTCGGCTCTTTCTTCTTCTTCGTCGCCAGCTCTTTCAATTTTTCGCGCAGCTCGGTGAGCACGAAGGGCTTGGTGAAGTAGGCATCGATGCCCACGTGGTAGGCGTCGGTGCGCGCCTTGGCCCCGCGAAACGCTGCGCTCATCAGCACAAGGCCCACGCCCTTGCCCGACGGCGTGCCGCGGATCTGCTGGCACACCTCGTAGCCGTTCTTTTTGGGCAACAAGCCGTCGGTCAAGACGACGTCGAAGGGGGCGTCGTCGGCGACGGCTTTGGACCAGGCGGCGAGCCCAGCGTCGCCGTCTTTGGCGTGCACGACGGTGAAGCCTTGCTGCGCGAGGTAGCGCGACAGCAGGTTCGCGATCTCGACCTCGTCCTCGATGATCAGAAGTCGCACGTGACGAAGGTATCATCGTCTCATGACTGCTTCGCGCGCCCTCTCCGGACTGTTCGTTTCCTCGTTCTTCATCGCGTTGACGGCGTGTCCGGCGACGACGCCGCCGGGCACGCTTCCCGACGCGCTGCAAGATCCCGACGCGTTCGTCGCGTTCAAAGAAGAGCTGCTCACCGCCCACAACGCCGTCCGCGAAAACGCGCAGCCGACGCCGTCACCCGCGCTGCCCCAGCTGACGTGGAGCGAGAGCGCCGCGTCGTTGGCACAAGACTGGGCCGCGCGCTGCGCCTTCGAGCACCGCCAGCCCAACGACCTCGGCGAAAACCTCGCGGTGTTTTCGCAGTCGGGCGTACCGCCGAAAGACATCGTCGACCTCTGGGCCGTCGAAGCCGCCGACTACGACTACGCCAGCAACGACTGCGCCGCCGGCAAGCAGTGCGGCCACTACACGCAGATCGTCTGGCGCGATTCGACCGCCGTCGGCTGCGGCGTCGCCGACTGCGACGACGTCGCAGGCTTCGGACCGGGCTCGCTGTGGGTCTGCAACTACGACCCGCCCGGCAACTTCATCGGCCAGTCGCCGTACTGACATCACAAACCGTGACGATCCGGTCACTGGTGCTTGACGAAGGGTGACTGCTTGGTCACACTTCTCTCAGGAGGTCCCCATGATCGGCATCCCGCTCGGCGTCATCTACTCGAACACCTTTGAGTGGGTGATCCACAAGTACGTGCTGCATGGTTGGGGCCGAGATAAAAAATCATTCTGGTCGTTTCACTGGCACGAGCATCATAAAAAGGCTCGCAAGAACGATATGGTCGACGATCAATACAACGGATCGGTGCTCGACTCGATCATGCGACGCGAGGTCAACGCCAAAAACAAAGAGGCGATCGGACTCATCCTCGCCAGCCTCGCGCACCTGCCCTTGATGCCGGTGGCGCCGTTCTTCACGCTCACGGTCTGGGCCTGCGCTGCCAACTACTACCGCGTGCACCGCCGCGCCCACCTCGACCCCGCCTGGGCCAAAGAGCACCTCCCCTGGCATGTGGATCACCACATGGGCAAAAATCAAGATGCCAATTGGGGCGTAACCTGGCCCTTGGCCGATTGGATTTTGGGTACGCGCCAGAAGTACGTGGGCACCGAGCAGCACGCCGCCGACGAGGCCCGCCTGCAGGCCCGCGTCGCCGAGGCCAGGGCGCGCCAACAGCAAGAGCAGCAGCCGTCTTCGTCGCCGTCTTCGGCGCCGTCTTTGTCGTCGCCGTCTTCGTCCTCGCCGCCGTCGTTGGCGCCCGTCGCTGCTTGATTCCCGGCGCGTGACGACGACGAGCGCTGCTAACGTGACGCGTGATCGATCTCGCGCACGTCGCCCTCGTCTTCGTCGGCAGCTTCTTCGTCGGCGTTCTCGGCGGCTTGTTGGGCGTCGGCGGCGGCGTCTTTCTCGTGCCGTTTCTCGTGTTCTTCGACGTCGCCAAGGCCAAGCCCGCCGTCGGCATCTCGCTCGCATGCGTCATTTGCACGAGCGCGGCGGCGTCGCTCATCAGCGGCAAGAGCGGTGACGGACGCTTGCACACGGCGCTGCGCGTCGAGCCCGCCCTCGTCGCTGGCGCTGTCATCGCCAGCGTATACGCCTCGCGCGTCGACGACGGCGCGCTGTTGATGGGCTTCGGCGTCTTCATCCTGTTCATCGCCGGGCTCATCCGCGCGCGCCGTCGCTTCGCCAGCGCCGACGACGCACCGTGGTCGACGTCGCGCACGGCGGCCATCATCGTGCTCGCGTTTCTCAGCGGCGCCGCCAGCGGCCTCTTCGGCGTCGGGGGCGGCGTGCTCGTCGTGCCCGCCCTCGTGCTCGTCGGGCGCTTGCCGCTCAGGGCCGCCGCCGCGACGTCGTCGTTGTGCCTGATGACGTCGGCGGCGGCAGGCGCGGCCGTGCACCACCACCACGATCCCCTGCCCCTCGACGTCGTCGCCCTCGCCATCGTCGGCATCTTGCCGGGGGGCATCCTCGGCGCGCGGCTGCAGAAGAGCGCCAGCGAACAGACCCTCGAGCGCCTGTTCATCGCCCTCGCCGTCGTCGTCAGCGGCATCTCGTTCTGGCGCGGCCTTCACCAATGAGAGCGAACGCATGACCCGCGAGCAAACGCAGACCGCGACCCGCGTCAGCGTCGTCGTCGCCGTCGTCGCAGCCGTCGTGTTGGCGGCCGCGTTGGTGGTGCCGGCGCTCTCCACAACCGGGTTGTGGATCTTGTTGTCGGTGCCGCTGGCGCGAAACCTGGCCGCGGCGATCGTGTCCGACGGCGCAGACCGCGCCTTTGCCTGCCTCGGCGTCGTCATCAGCGCGTGCGTCGTCGCCTTCGCCGTCTTCGCCGACTGATTACTGGCCGCAGTCGGGCAGCGCGACGACGGTGCAGTCGAGCGGGTCGTTGCTCGCACAATCCGGAAACGGATCGACCGGATCACACAAGCAGTCGCGGTCGAGGTCGGTGCCGGCGCCGAGGCGGGCGCAGCCGGGTTCGTCGGCGTCGTCTTGGCCGTCGCCGTCGTCGTCGAGGTCGGCTGTGTCGCCGTCGAGGTCGCAGTCGATGACGTCGCCGTTGAGCTTGCGGCAAGCGCGCTCTTTCAGGTTCGCCAGTTCGAAAGTGATGGCCGGCATATCAGGCACGCCGACGACGCTGACGACGCCGAATTCGCCGTCGCTGTCGATGGCGGCGCTGACGGTGAAGACGGCGACGGGCACGACGACGTTGGCGACGGCGCCGTCGATGGCAGCGCCGCCGACGCCGACTTCGGTGTTCGTGTTCGGTGCAAAGAAGCTGACCTGCCCGGTGGCCCGCTCGGTGAGGCCTGGCTCGCGCTTGAGCTCGACGGTGGTGTCGACGTCGTCGGGCACGGGGGCCAGCGTCAGCGCGACTTGTTTGGTGTCGCCAGCAGCGAGCTCGACGGTGGCGGTGGCGAACTGCGTGACGGTGTTGCTGGCGGCGATGCTCTGCTGCACCGGCGTCGTCGCCAACGGACGGGGCCAGGCAAACGCCGCGACCTTGACGGTGCCGGGCGTGACGTTGGTCAGCTGAAAGTTGCCGCCGTTCAACACGGCGCCTTGTTCGACGGCGCCGGCGACGACGTGGCCGTCGACAAAGGTGACGTCGCGGAAGACGACCACGCGGCAGAGCGAGTCGACCGGACACGGGTCGAGCGACACCGAGAGGTTCGAGACCGCGGCGAGCGTGACGTCGCCGGGCAGCGCCGTCGTCAGCTGCTCTTGCGCCGAGATGAAGGGGCCTTTGTCGAAGGGAACCACGGCCAGCGTGGCGGTGACGACGGCGGCACGGTCGACGACGCCGTCGCCGTCGTCGTCTTTGCCGACGCGCAGGACGTAGTCGCCGGCGACGAGGCCTTCGACGCTGACGTTGCCGTCTTCGTCGGATGTGGCGAAGCGCTCGGCGCCGTCGGTGAAGACGGTGGCGCCAGCGACCGGCGCGCCGGCGCTGTCTCTGACGACGAAGCGAATCTTGCCTGCGCCGGTGCCCGTCGAGCGCGAGAGCTCGAAGCAGCCACCGGCGAAGAAGGTGCCGAAGAAGAGGGAGCAGCAGGTGGCGACGACGACGACGGAACGCATGGGGGCTTTTAACGCAAGCCTCAGCGCATCGGGATCTTCTTCTGCATCTGGCGGGCGAGGTCGGCGCCGGTCAGCGATCCCTCGGGGGCCTTTGCGCCGAGCTTCGGCGCGCGGGCGGCGGCGTCGGCCGCGCTCTCTCCGCCGAGCTTGCGCGAGGCGTCTTGCAGCCGCGCGTCGTTCTTCTCGAAGGCCTTGATGAGCACATTCTGGATGGCGGCGGCCAACGCAGCGTTCGGCGGGTGCTTCGTGACGTAATCGGTGATGGTCGCGGCGATCTGTTCGTCGGTGGCGTCGACGTCGAGGCCGACTTGTCCCATCGCCATGATCGACAGCTCTTGCTGGTCTGGGCTCATCTCGAGAAACGGCGTGTGCGCCATCAAGCTCAACAGCAGCGGGGGAAACGTCGCGTGAAAGTCATCCAGCTTCCACCGGGGTGTCCCGTCGGCGTTCTTCTGCTCGAACACCGCCGTGAGGGCCGCGCCGACGTCGGGCACGTCTTCGTTGACTTTGGCTTCGGTGGCGGGCTTCGACTCGGTCATCACGGCTCCCAAACAAGAAGTGGCAGGCCGAAGCCTGCCACAGCACCAACTCGGGTTGTCGACGTCAGCAGAGGCTCAGGCGACGGCGGCGCCCGCGCCCTTGAGCCACGCGCCCTTGATGGCGGCCATGGCGCTGGGGTTCGACAGCGCCATCGCGCCGAGGCCGGTGATCGGCTGGCCGGGCAAGAACGCGGAGGCGATGTTGGTCAGCATCGGGTTCTTGGCGGCGAACCCCGCGACATTGGTGGCGAGGCCGGCCAGCTGCGGAAACGCGGTGGTGACCTTCGAGAGCAGGC
>JANNAY010000874.1:0-2488 GCA_031384945.1 Deltaproteobacteria bacterium | reverse complement strand
CCTTCTTCGCCTTCGCCTTCACCGGGTCCGGCGTCGTCTTTGTCGGCAGGCGTCGGCGGGCAGCCGGTCAACAGGGCGACGGACGCGACGAGGGCCAACGAGGCGTGCAGATAGCGCATGGCGCGCACCGTAACGCCGCGCCCCCCATCGCGCCACGACCCAGACGTCGGACCGCGTTGTCGTCGATGACGCCGTGGGTATGCCTCTCTCATGGTCTTCGGGTTCGGCAAAAAGAAAGAGCGCTTCGTCGTGGCCACCGTGCTCGTCGCCGTCGACGGTGACGCCGTCGCCGCCGTGCGTGAGCGTGCCAAGAGAGCCACCGACGCCATCGTCGCCGCCGACGGCGACTTCGACGTCGCCAGCGCCGAGGTCGAAGGCGTCGCCCGCGTCTTGCTCGATCACCAGATCGATTGGACGCACGCTGCCCTCGGCGGCGACGTTGTCGACGACGAAGCCAGCGCCAGCGACGCCGTCGACGACGTCTACGCCGACCTCGCCGGCCGCTACCTCGCCGACGAGCACGGCGCCGACAACAAAGACGTCGTCACCGGCCCCGGCGACCGCCGCGTCGTCGTCGTCGTCACCGTCGCCTACGCCGGCGAAAACGCCGACATCGAACGCGACCTCAACGACCGCGGCGACGTCGACACCGCGCTGCGCGCCATCGCCGCCCTGCACCAGCGCGACGCCTTGTTGGCGGCCCAGGTGCACGTGGCCCCTGCTCACCCCGAAGACCTGCTCACCGACGAGCAGCTCCTCGTGTGCTTTCCCGAGTTGATGGTTCTTTGAAGGAGGACGCTGTGCTGTCCACGTCACGTCGCTTGTTCGTCTACTTCGGCGTCGTCGGCGCCCTGTCGCTGGTGCCGCTGTCGGCGTGTTTGAACCCGTCGCTCGACGAGGTCGAGGCCACCGAGCGCCCAGCCCCGCTCGTTGAGTCACCGGCTTTGCCGCCGGGCACCTACCCGATTCAATCCATCGCCTACGACGACGCCGACGGCGCCTACCGCGTCTTCTTGCTCGACGCCCCGCCGTCGCAGCGCGGCGCGTACGTCTCGACCAGCCTGCGCATGGCGCGCCTGACCGACGACGAGATCGCTGCGGGCAAGAGCTCGTTCGTCGACGTCGACGCCGAAGGCCCGGTCGCGAAGCTCACGCCCGAGTTCGCGATTCAATATGTGCACAATGTCACCGAAGATACGCAGAACCCCCGCACGGGCCAGACCGAGACCGTGGTGGTCCGCCAAGAGTCGTCGACGTGGTCGCCCTTCATGGCGGGCATGACCGGCGCCATGCTCGGCAACATGCTCTTCTCGCCGATGTATCATTATCCCCCGCCGTACCGCATGGGTTCACCGCTGTACGGCGTCGGCGGCTCAGGCGCCACGCGGCTCGACGCCCAGCGCTCGTACCAGACGAGCCACGGCGCCCTGCCGCAGCCGGCGAAGCTGTCGCAGTCGGGGTATTCGAAGTCGAAGTCGTCGTCGTCGATGAAGTCGACGGGCTCGGGTGCGGGCTCGTCGCGGCTCAACAAGGGCACCGGCACGTCGTCACGCCCGCGCGGTGGCTTCGGTGGCGGCTTTCGCGGCGGCCGCAGACGCTGAACGCCGTCTCCGTCTGAACCGTTGTCCTTTTCGTCGCGGCGGGTGAAAGCCCGCCGCGATGCGTACTTTGGAGTCGCGTTTTCTCGTCGTCACCGTGCTGGTCCTCTGCGCCCTGCCCGCGGCGGCGCGCACCCTCGAAGGCACCGTGCGCGAGGCCGGCACGCGGCGGCCGATTCCTGGCGCGCAGGTGTCGCTGCTGCAGAACGACGACGACGGCGCCGGCGAAGAAGGCGTCTTCACCGACGACCTCGGCGCCTTCGTGCTCGTGCTCAAAGACCGCCGAGACGGCGGCTTCGGCGGCAGGTTCGTCGTCGAGGTCGACACCAGCGGCTACGAGCACCTCGTCGAGAGCGTCACGCTGCGCAGCGACCGCGGCACCACCAACGTTGACCTCTACCTGAAGCCGCTGGCGACAGGCGAGACGTCGGTGCGCGAGCGGCGCAGCAAAGAAGCCGTCGCCCGCGGCGCCCACCGCATCGAAGGCAACGAGGTGAACGAGCTGCCGGGCACCTACGGCGATCCGGCAAAAGCGATTGAGAATTTTCCTGGCATGGGGCGCGTTCTGTTGTCGCAGGGATCGCTGTTCGTGCGCGGCGCCTCGCCGTCAGAGTCGGCCGTCTATGTCGATGATTACGAGATTCCCGACCTCTACCACTACACAGGCAGCACCTCGGTCATCAACATTCCATTTGTCGAGAGCGTCGAGCTGGTGCCCGGCGCGTTCTCGGCCCGCTACGGCCGAAGCATCGGCGGCGTGATCGTGTTGAAGACGAAGAAGCTGCCCACCGACGACGTGCACGGCTTCGCCAAAGCCGACGTCATCGACGCCGGCGCCTACGTCGGCGTCCCCATCAACGACGACGTCGCGGTCGGCGCCAGCGCGCGCC
>JANNAY010000256.1:0-7873 GCA_031384945.1 Deltaproteobacteria bacterium | reverse complement strand
GTCGGCGAAGACTGCGACACCGGCGCCGCCGCCGACGACGACGACTTTCTCGCCGGCTGCCACGGCTGCGACGTCGTCGCCCCCGTCGTCGAGATCGTCGCCGGCGAAGGCGACGTCGACAGCGTCCCGCTGCCCCGCTCGGTCGTCGCCCTCGGCGATGGCCGCACAGCCGTCATCGCCGTCGACGGCGTCTACGTCGGCGCCGACTTCGATCGCCTGCGTCGCGTGGCCGGCTCGGGCAGCGCGCCGCGCAGCTTGCTCGTCGACCGCCTCACCGACGACGCCTCGGGCAACGACCTCTTCGGCGCCGGCGTGCTCGAGATCGACGACGCGGTCTTCTGCAACGGCAGCATCTTTCTCGCGTCGTCGGAGCTGCACTTCATCTTTCGCGTCGTCGACGACGAAGACGGCGTCGAAGTCTTCGCCGGCAACGGCAGCGCCAACGACGTGCTCGATCCGCCGAACTTTTCGTACGGCAACGACCCCCTCGCCTTTGGGTTGAGCCCCAGGTCGCTGGCCTGCCGTGACGACGTGCTTCTGGCAGCCACGGGCACCGAAGGACGCGTGATCAGCATCGCCACCGACGGCGTGAGCAACGTCGTGCTCGGCAGCAAGCAAGATGGCGGCGGCGGCACCGCGGCGCAGAACCTCTTCATCGTCGAGCCCGTCGCCGTCGATGTCGAAGCAGGCGGCACGCTGCTCGTCGCATTGGCCACCAACAACAACGAGAAAGTCGTGCGCGTCGGCGTCGACGGCAGCGTCACCACCGTCGTTGGCGACGGCGCCAACGGCATCGACTTCGACGCCATCGACGACCCGGTCGCCGCCACCAGCGTCGACGTCTTTGGCGTCAGCGACGTCGTCAGCGACGGCAACGGCGGCCTGTGGGTCGTCCACTTCTTGCGCGACGTCTGGCACGTCGACGCCGCTGGCACGATGCAACGCGTGGGGCGCACGCTGCCTCTCGATCTGAACGCGCCCAACGCAGCGCTGCTCGGCGTCATCGATGGCGACATCGTGTTTCCCGGCGCTGGCAGCTTCGTGCGCGCGACCGCCGCGGCGGTGCGCACGCCCATCGGGGCGCCGCGCGCGCTGCCCGTCATCGCCAGCAGCGTCGACGCCGGCGGTCTGACGGTCTCTTCGTTCGGCGGTGTCTTTGCCGTCGAAGGCAACGCGCTTGCGCCGATCGTCGACCTCGGCGCCCTCGACGGCTTCTTCGCCTTCGGCGGCGTGCGCACCGGCAGCGGCGTCGCCTTCATCGGCGGGCTCGCCGGCACTGCGCTCTTTTTCGACGACGGCAGCGGCGCAGCGCCAGAGATCATCGACGGGTACAACGAGACCGGGATCGTCTCGATCGGCGTCAGCGCGCTCGACGACGACCGCGTCTTCGTCGCGACCGACGACTGCAGAGTCTTTCGCTACGACATCGCCGCCGGCCCCATCGACGCGACGCCGATCATCACCGGCTGCAACTTCAACATCGGTGCGACGCTGGCGACCACCACGCTCGACCCCACCGCGATGATCGTCACGCCTGGCTTGAGCGGCGACGTGCTCATCTTCATCGCCGACAACGTTGTCGTCCGCGTGCCCGTCAACGCGGGCGACGGCGCCCCCGCCGTCATCGCCGGCAACCGCGCTGGCGGCGGCACCAGCAGCGGCGATGGCGCCGCCGCCCTCAGCGCCGGCTTCGCCGATGCCCGCGCCATCGTCCGCCGCAACGACGGCAGCTTCGTCGTCGCCGACGGCGGCGAGCTGCGCACCTTCACCATCGGCGGCGACATCACGTCGCTCGCAGGCGCGCAAGAGCTCGGCGTGCGCGACGGCCCGGCCGCACAGGCGCGCTTCAAGAACATCGTCGGCCTCGCGCCGACCAGCTTCGACGACGCCTCTGTGCTCGTCGTCGAGCCCTTCGGCGTGCGCCTGTTCAGCAGCGCATCGGGCAGAGTGTCGACGTTGTTCGGCGGCGACGCGATCGGCGCAGACCAGGGCCGGCTCGGACGTCCGCGCCACGTGTCGTGCGACGAGGTCAGCTGCGTCGTCAGCGACGACGCGACCCACACGCTGCGCAGCCACAGCGGCTTCGGCGTGCTGCGCCTCGCTGGCGGCGAAGGCGACACCTTCGACGTCGTCGCCGGCCTCTCGCGACGCAACGGCGAGCTGCTCTTCAGCCGGCCCGACCTCAGCCGCATCGACACGCTCAACGCCGAGGGAGCAGTCGCTGCGGCCCAGGGCGCTTTCGTGGTGAACCCCGGGCCGCTGGCTGGCGTCGACGGCGACAACGGCATCCTCTTCGTGTCTGACCTCACGAGCATCAAGCGCGTGGGCACGCCCACCGGCACGCTCTTCGGCGGCGTCGTCGGACCCTTCAACGACATCGACGTCGACGGCGCCACCGCTGCCGTCGCCTATGGTGGCAACGGCGACGTCATGACCTTCGCCGCCGACAGCATCGTCGACGAATTCGACGGCAACTTTCTCGAAGTCAGCGCCACCGCGCGCAGCGTCGCCATCGCCGGCGACGTCATCGCCTTCATCGACGACGACGGCGTGCACATCACCACCATCGGCGCGCCCGAGGTCGTCATCGACGTCGACGTCGGCTTCTTCGCCAGCGACGTCGACATCATCGACGACGCGGTCTTCGTCGTCGGATCCAACAGCGGCGCGCTCGCGCGCGTCACGCTCGAATAGTCAGAACAAGAACGCGACGCGCAGCCGCACCGACTGGCCGCCGGTGCCCAGGGCAGCGCCGCGCCACGATCCCTGGGTGTCGGTGAGGTTCTCGCCGGTGGCGTCGAAGCGCAGCTGACCGAGCGCGAGATAGGCGCCGACGTCGACGAGGGCGAAGCCGCGGGCGCCGCTGCAGGCGGTCTGCTGCGCGACGGTCTCGTCTTCAGGACGCTCGGGACACAGTTGCGGATCGAGCTGCTCGTCGCCCGAGATGCGGCTCTGCGGCACGGCGCCGGCGACGCGCACATAAAAGCCGGCGGGCAACGACGACGGCGCGTAGCGCACCACGAGCCCGGCTTGCGGCTGCACGACGCCGCCGCCGACGTCGTCGCCGACGTTCTTGACGTAGCCGCTGGCGACGACGCGGGCGTCGAGTCCGTCGAGTCCGGTGCGCAGCGCGAGCGACGCTTCGAGGCCGGCCAGGCGCTCGTTGCCGCTGCGCAGCGAGCCCCAGGCAGTGGCGTCGACGTCGACGACGGCGCCTTTGACGACGACGCCGGCTTCGACGAAGTCATCGGTTCGCAGCGACTCAGCGACGACGCCCGGCAGGCCGACGTCCTGGTTCGTCACGGTGCCCAGCAACGCGCGCGCGTCTTGGGGTGCTGTGACGTGTCCGACAGCGGCTCTGACATCGACGGCGTCGCTGGCGTGGACGACGGCGGCGACGTCGACGGCGGGGGCGACTTCGCTGCCGTGCAGATCGCGGCGCGCGCCGTCGGGCGTGTCGACGAATTGGGCGACGACGCGGGCGTCGGCGCTGACATCGACGAGGGCGGATTGGACGACAACGCCGCCTCTGACGGCGCCGGAGCGGACGGTGGCGTCGTCGACGAAGCTGGCTCGCAGCGGATCGAGAATGCCCTCTGCGGGCTCGGCGTCGCTGCGGCGCAGCGACCGCGACGAGAACAAGGAATCGTAGCGGTCGGCGACGACGTCGACGCCCACGACGAAGTCAGCGCCGAAGAAGTCTGCGTCGCCAGCGCGGCCTCTGACAAAGGCGCTGGCGCCGCCGCGTACAACGTTGTCGACGCCGCGGTCGACGACGGAGAGGGCGGCGCCGCTGCGCTCTTCGTCGTCGACGCTGCGCTGGGCGTGAATGCGCAACCCGGGTTGGAGATCGAGGCCGAAGAAGGCGCGGCGCGCGTCGACGCCGGCGATGACGACGTCGGCGCCGCGCTCGCGGGCGCGGGTGCAGTCGACGGCGCGGCCATCGGCGTCGGTGGCGCCGCAGCTGAGCGGGTCGCCGACGTCGAGACCGCGGCCGGCCTGCCAATTCACGAACAAGCGCGACTGATCGAAGGGGACGACGTCGACGCGGGCGCCGACGTTGCCGCCGACGCCGCCGCTGCCGGCGACGACGACGCTGCCTTCGTCGACCGCGGCTGCGCCGGTGGCGCCGAGGCCGGTGCGTCCGGTGCGAAACGCTTCGCGCTGCACCAGCGTGGTGTGACCGACGACGCGCAGCCGGTGCCAGCCGCTGCGGCCGAGGGCGAGCACGCCCTTCTCGTTGTCGGGCCCGCCGTAGCCAACGCCGAGCACGCCGTCGACCCGGCCGGTCTCGCCGACGTCGTCGAGGGCGCCGCCTGTGTCGACGTCGATGACGCCGCCGCGCGCGGCCAGTGGCGTCGATGAGCGCGGTCCACGGTCGAAGCGCAGCGTTGCTGGCGCGAGCAGGCCCAGCTGCTCGGTGAACGCGCCCTCGATCAGCGGCACACCGTCGACGACGACGGCGATGTCGCGGGCGCCGTAGCCGCGCGAGGTGGGCAACGCTTGTCCGGCACTGCGCGGCAGCCAGACGAGCCCCGGCACGAGGCTGCTGCCGAGGGCGCTGTCGAGGTCGAGGGCCGGTTGTCGCACCAGCTGCGCGCGCGTCAGCGTGGTCTGGGCCCGCAGACGCGGCAGGGGCGCAAACAGGCCATCGTCGACTGTGACGCGGGCGTCTTCGGGCGGCTGGGGCGGCACCACCAGCACCTCTTGCGCGGCGCTTGTGCCCTCACCATCGCGCTCACCATCTCTGGGTGCCAGCGACGGCGGCAACGGTTGTGTCGACGGCGGCGCCGCGGGTCCGTCGAGCCAGGGTGTCGGCCACTGCGGGCTCGCCGGCACGCTGACCTGCTGGGGCTCGCTGGTGGGCTGCTGTGAGATCTGCTGAGAGAAGACCAGGCAGAGAGCGAGGATCAACTACTCACCCAACATCACGACAAAGTCGGTCTCGGAGATGATTTTCACCTGCGATCCCTTGGCGATCAGCTTGTCAGCTGCCTTGTGCTTCGTCGACTTCTCACCACCGCCGAGCAAGGGCGATCCTTCGTCACCAATAACGAGGATGTCGAGATCGGCGGTGACCGACGACGGCGTCTTGCCACCCTTCTCTGTCACTTTCTTCTGCGCAGTCTTGCGATCCATCTTGGCCATGGATCCGGTGAAGACGACAGACTTACCAAACAAAGGAGAGCCGGTGTTCTCGACCTTCTTTGGCTCGACGATGGTCACCTGTGTGAGCAGGTCGTCGATGAGTGCTCTGCTCTTGGCGAGGCCGTCAACGATCGATGAGGCGGTGGTGTCGCCGATGCCGTGCACCGTCGACAGCTCTTTCGTCGACACCGCCCGCAGCGCCGGCAGCGTGTGAAACGTCGTCGCCAACGTCTCTGACACCGTCGGCCCGAGGTCGTCGATGCCCAAAGACGTCAAGAACACGGGCAAGGTCAGCTCGCGCCGCGCGTTCATCTGATCGATCAGCTGTTGCGCCGAGGTGTCGCCCATGCGGTCGAGCGACGAGAGGGTCTTCTTGTCGAGCTTGTAGAGATCGGCCGGGGTCTTCACGAGCCCCTTCTCGATCAGCTGCAGCAGCCGCTTCTCGCCGAAGCCGGTGGCGTCGATGACGGCAGTGAAGTGGCCGACGCGCGAGACGACGACGTCGAGGTTCTTTTCGGGCTCTTCGAGCAACAAGAAGTCACCGTCGGCGATCAGCCGGGTGGTGCCGCCGACGACGGGCCACTCTGTCGGCACCTGCAGCGGCGTCGTGGGAGGCGTCAACACCTGCTCGATGTGCGGGATGACGCCGCCGCGCCGCACGACCTCGACGCGGGCGCCGATGCCGATGCCGAGCTTCTTGGCGTAGCCGGGGTTGTGCAGCGACACACGCGTCACCGTGACACCCGAGACAAAGATCGGCTCGATGATGGCGACCGGGTTGACGGTGCCGGTGCGGGCCACGCCCCACTCGATACCGACGACGACAGTCTGGGCGCTCTCGCCCTGAAATTTGTAGGCGAGCGCGTAGCGCGGGTGGTGCGCGGTGGCGCCGAGCCGCTCTTGCTCGGCGAGCAGATCGGCCTTCATGACGACGCCGTCGGTCTCGACATCCATGCCTTTGCAGATGTCGACGAAGCTGCGGAACACCGCCGGCAACGTCTTGTGGTCGTCGATGACCTCGAGGGGCATCACCGGAAAGCCCATGGCCTTGAGCGCGTGGTGCTTCTCTTTCTCTGACGCCACCGTCGAGCCCTGCAGGTCGTAGGCGAAGAACGACAGGCCGTAGGCCGCTGACTCGGCCGGGTCTTTCGTCTTCAACGCGCCGGCCGCCAGGTTGCGTGGATTGGCTTTGTCGGCGGCGTAGACCTTCTTGAAACGTGACACTGACATGTAGACTTCGCCGCGTATTTCAAGTCCCTTTCCCGTCGACGTCGGCGCATTTGTCAGCACATGCGGAATGTCTTTGATGCCCATGACATTGCGCAAAATGTTGTCGCCTGTTTTGCCGTCACCGCGGGTGCCGGCGACCTCGAGCTTGCCGTCTTTGTCGTAGCGCAGCGAGCAAGCGAGGCCGTCGATCTTGGGCGTGACGACGACGGCGCCCTTGAACGAGTCGCCCCATTTCAAGAGGTTGTCGTCGTCGTAACACTTGTCGAGCGAGAGCATCGGGCGGATGTGCACGACGTCTTCGAAGCCCGCGCCTCGTCCAACTTTGGCGACCTTGCCGGTGCCCTTGGTCGCCTTTGCGGCGGGCGCCGTGGTCTTCGACTCACCGAGCTCATCGAGCACCGGCGACGTCGGCGACTTGGCGCGCAGCGCTTCGAGCAGTTTGTCGAAGCTCGGGTCGTCGATCTCGGGATCGTTGTCGTCCCAGTACTTCGCGTTGTGGTGGCGCACGAGCTGCTCGAGCTCAGCGACGTCGAGGTTCTTCAGGCTGGCCCGCAGGGCGGTGCTGTTGAGGTTGATCTTCGCGGCGCTGGTCATGGCGATCTCCGTCGAGATCGGAAGCTACAAGAGGTTGACCACGCTCTGCATGGCCAGCACGTGGCGCATCTGACTGTCATCTATTGACAGGTCTCCTCTGATGACATTGAGGTATCCCAGTTCGACGCCGAACCACGAGGCAAATTTGTAGCCGATGCCGAGAAAGGCGCGGTTCTGGTCAAAGGCCTCGAGGGGTCCGCTCTTGGCGGTATCGCCGACGACGAAGCCCTCGTCCCATGCGATGAGCGACAGCTTGTCGTCGAGGACGGGCAGCTTGTAGCTGCCCCGCAGCAGCGCCCGAAAGCGCAGCGCCGGATCGCGGTCGTCGAAGAGGCGCTGCTCGAAGCGTCCGCGCACCAGGAACGTCAAACGATCGAGGTGATCGCTGTAGTTGATTTGTTGCCAGAGTCGCGTTTCATGAATCTCCCAAACCGGCGCTTCAAACTCGGGGATGGCGCCGACACCGGCGAAGACCTGCAGCCGCGGCACGAACTCCCAACCGACGGCGGCGCGAAAGATCACCTCTTCGGGCCGCGGATCGTCGAGACGCACGCGGGGTTGCACCTCGAGGAAGTAGAGCGCCGGCGACGGCGCGGTGTCGCCGACCAGCTGCATGCGGCCGGTGACGTTCAAGCTGTGCCAGTGCTCGAGCGTGTTCTCGAACGCAGCGACGGGAACCGCAGCAAAGGCCGCACAAACGAAGACGGCGAGCTTCATGCCCGCCGTCTAGCCGAATGTGACAGGAATGTGACCGTCGACGTCAGGTCTGGTGTCAGAGGCCCGACAAAATGCGAAAGCCGGCTTCGTCGCCCTCGATGGGACGCAGCTTGATCTTGTTGACCTCGGTGGCCGTCAACCACTTCGGCGTCGACGGAAACGTCACGAGCGCGCGCGTGTTCGA
>JANNAY010000838.1:0-1539 GCA_031384945.1 Deltaproteobacteria bacterium | reverse complement strand
GTTCCAAATCTGCTCGAGACCGAGGGCGCCTTTGCCGAACATCACCAGCGAGCCGAGCTTGCTGCCGGTAAGCAGCCCGGCCATGCCGCCGACCATGTAGAGCACGTTGCGCTTCTTGTCGTCGGTGACGAGGCCAATGAGCTTCTCGAGCATGGCGTTCTCCTCAATTCAAAGTTGGCGCGCAGGCCGTTGCGGCCGCAGTGCCCATCAGAGCGTGAAAGGCTTTCAAGAAGCCTGACTGGCCTTGGTCTTCGCCGCAACGGCATCGAGGATCGCTTGCTTCACCTGCGCCGGCGTCTTGCCGTTGGTGTCGACGACGACGTCAAAGGCCGAGCGGTCTTGGTAGTTCACGCCGTAGAGCGAGAGCAGGCGCGTCTTGTCGTTGTCGTCGCGGCCGGCGATCCCCGCGACCTTGCCGGCGAGCACGTCGAGGCCGGCGACGCCGCTGCTCTTCAGTCCATCGGCGAGCTTCTGCAGGGCGGTGCCCAGGGGCACGTTGTCTTCGAGCGAGTTCAAGATGCCGCGGCCCGTCGACTTCGCCTTGGCGATGGTCGCCTTTTGCTCGTCGGTCGACGCCTTGGCCTCGGCGGGGGCCCAAATCTCGCGCTCGAGGTAGCGCTCGGCCTGCACCCGCGGCGCGGCGTAGAGATAGACGCTGACGATGTTCTCTCTGCCGATGCCCTCGAGAAATTGGCCGAGGTGACCGGCGAGCCGCGACTCAAAGACGGTGACGTCGAGGGTGTTGCCGTCGGCCTTCTTCAACGACGACGACGCGATCGCCTTCGTGGCTCTGAAGTCGAGCTTGACGTCGACGTCTTCGGCGCTGCCGAGGTGCGGGAAGTCGGCCAGCGACACGGTCTTGCCCGGCTTGCCGTCGACAGGATCGAGCGTGACGGACTTGCCCGACAACATCGCGCTCATCTGCTCGATGGTGAGCCCGTTCTCTTTGGCGAGGGCGCGCAAGACGGTGCCGGTGCCGGTGTTGGCGCCGCCGAGGTCTTTGACGAGTCCTTCGGCAGCGGTGCCTTTGCCGGTGCACTGGTCGCCGGCGATGAGCACGATGGGCTTGTTGCCGATCGCGGCCTTGAGCTCATCGAGCGCGCCCTTGCCGAGGACGCTGGTGAAGGCGGCGGCGAAGTTGGCGTGCTTGGGCTTGTTGAGGCTGGTCATCAAGGCTTCATGCGGCTTCAAGGTGCCGGGCTTCTTCGTCGTCGCCTCTTTCTTCGTCTCCGTGAAGAGGGAAGCGACGGGTTGCTGCACCGACGTCGTCTGCGTCTTCGCTTCTGACTTCGGCAGCTCGGTCTTCTGCACCGTCGCCGGCGCTTCGATGCTGCCCGTCGCATTGCCGGACGGGGCTTGCTTGATGACGCGGGGACCGACCTTGAGCTCAGACATTGCGTGAATCATACGGGCGGCGGAGCGGGCACGATGTCGGGATGGCGCCACTACGGGGATTCCGATTCCTCCAGGTGGGCAACGGGGCAACGGCGAGGCGC
Organism: Deltaproteobacteria bacterium; assembly: GCA_031384945.1. Taxonomy (GTDB): domain Bacteria; phylum Myxococcota; class UBA727; order UBA727; family VGSZ01; genus VGSZ01. The sequence continues at coordinate 43 of JANNAY010000838.1, read as the reverse complement.
GGCGGCACGCTGCTGGCGATGCTGGGCGCCGACGTGGTGGCGG
>JANNAY010000816.1:0-1660 GCA_031384945.1 Deltaproteobacteria bacterium | reverse complement strand
GGCTCAACCGGCCCGGCCGCCGGCAACGCAGCCACGGGCACGGGCGCAGTCACGGGCGCAGTCGCGGGCGCAGTCACGGGCGCAGTCGCGGGCGCAGTCGCGGGCGCAGTCACGGGCGCAGTCGCGGGCGCAGTCACGACGGGCGCAGTCACCGGCTCGGTGGCGTCGACCCGACGACGCTCGTCGCGGCGGTCGCTGATGCGGTTGAGCCCGCCGACGGTGAGGGCGACGGCGACCGCGACGACGACGACGACGACGCCGCCGATGGCCGCGATCTTGAGGCCGTTGTTGCTGGGCGCGGCGGGCAGCGCCGTCTGCAGCGCCACCGACGCGGTCAGCGGCGTGGGCCGCGTCGCCAGCGGCATCGCCATCTCCGTCGCCTGCGACGGCGGCAGCGACGTGACGGGCAGTCCAGCTTCGAGGGATGCGAGGGCAGCGTCGACGTCTTTGGCGCTGCGCGGCCGCAACGCCGGATCTTTCGAGAGCAGCGCGAGCACGAGCGCGTCGAGACCGGGCGGCAAGTCGGCCCGCACCGACGACGGCGCTGGCGGCGGATCGAAGAGGTGCTGCTTCAACAGCTCGGCGGCGGTGTTGCCCTTGAAGGGCGGACGTCCACAGAAGACATCGAAGGCCATGACGCCGACGGCGTAGAGGTCGGCCTGGGGCGACGGCTCGTGTCCGTGAAAGAGCTCGGGCGCGACGTAGCCCGGCGTGCCGACCACGGCACCGGTCATGGTCAATGATTTGTTGCCAGAGTCTTTCAATTTGGCGATGCCGAAGTCGACGACCTTGGCCACGTCATTGTGTGTCGTCGTCGACGTCACGATCACGTTGGCGGGCTTCAAATCCCGGTGAATGATGCCCTTCGTGTGGGCTTCGGTCAGCGCTGCGCAAATGCCGCGCAAAATGGTGATGCCGCGGCGCCAGTCGAGGGCGCCGTGCTCGATGAGCGCGTCGAGGCCTTTGCCTGGGATCAGCTCCATCGCGAGAAAGAACGCGCCGTGCTCGTCGGTGCCGAAGTCGAACACCGTCACGATGTTCGGGTGCGACAGCGACGACGACGCCTTTGCTTCGCGCTGAAAGCGCTCGACCGCCCCGGCGTCGCTCGCCAGCGACGCCGACATCACCTTGAGCGCGACCTCGCGGCCGAGCGGCTCTTGCGTCGCGCGGTAGACGGCGCCCATGCCGCCTTCGCCGAGCTGGGCGACGATGCGGTAGCGGCCGGCGACGACGGCGCCTGCGGTGAGTGCTTGCGTGACCACGACGTCACTGAAGCACAGCGCAGGCCACGCGCAAACCGCTGGACCATCTCATCGAGCCCGGCGCCGACGTCAGCGTGATCGACGGCACCGCGGCTTCAGCAGAGGCGTCTGCGGAGTTTGCCGACGCGCTCAGGCGAGCTGGATGGGCGTCTTGCGCGCGCCCGACGTCACTGGACGCAGCACGTCAGCGACATCAGCGACGGCCGGCGCGGTCGGCAACGTGCGCGGAGGCGTCGCAGCCGGCGGCGGCGGCGTGATCGTCGGCAGCGGCTTCGTCGTCGCCGGCGGCGGGCGAACCACGACGATGGGCGGCGTCACGCTCGCGGGCGGCGGCGGCACGCGCGGCGGCACCACTGGCAACGGCGGCGGCGCGCGCGGCGGCGTCGTCACCGGCGGCG
>JANNAY010000781.1:0-3874 GCA_031384945.1 Deltaproteobacteria bacterium | reverse complement strand
CGCAAATGGGCAATACTTGATCGCCGCGGGCGGTGGCGAAATCAGCAAGCGCTTTGAGGTGCACATTCGACTCAGGCGTCAGGCCGCCTTCGTGGCAGTTGGCGACGAAGAGGGTGGGCTTGACCGTCAGCAAGTGCATGTCATGCAAAATGCGGTTGAGGTCGTCGTCAAGAGTATCGAACTTGTACGAGCGGGCCGGCTCGCCTTTGTTCAGGTGAGCGCTCAGGCCTTCGACGAAGGGCAGGGCCTTCTTCTCGGCCGGATCGCCAGCGCCCTTCGACATCTTCTTCGCCCGATCGACGCGCTTATCGACGGCCTCGAGGTCGGCGAGGATCAGCTCGGTCTCGATGGTGCCGACGTCGCGCACGGGGTCGACCTTGCCGTCGACGTGGACGACGTTGTCGTCGATGAAGCAGCGGACGACGTGGCAGATGGCGTCGGTGTCGCGGATGTGCGTGAGAAATTTGTTGCCGAGGCCCTCGCCCTTCGAGGCGCCCTTCACGATGCCGGCGATGTCGACGAAGCGGTTCGTCGCCGGGACGATGCGCTCGGGCGACACGACCTTGGCGAGCGCGTCCATGCGCGTGTCGGGCACTTCGACGATGCCGACGTTCGGCTCGATCGTGCAGAACGGGTAGTTCGCCGCCTCGGCGCGCGCCGACGACAAGCAGTTGAAAAGAGTGGACTTGCCGACGTTCGGAAGTCCGACGATGCCGCAGGAGAAACCCATGCCCGGCGGCTAACAGAAGTGCGCCACAGCACAACGGGACGACGTGCCCGGCGCACGCCCGATCGAATCGAACCGCGGCCGCTGACGTCGGCACCGGCTCCTCCGTCGGCTCTTCCTTCTCCTCGTCCTCCGGGTGTCGCGTGGTCCGCTCCGTCGTCGTCGTCGTCGTCGTCTCTTGCTTCTTCTCCGGCTGCCTCGGTACGAGCCGCGTGTTGCTGCCGGCGCCGCCAGCGCGCGAGGCGCCGCTCGCCGAGCGAGAGGCGGCCTGGGAGACGCTGAAGCCCGTTGGCAGCCGCAGCGGCCAATTCGTCGGCAACGCCTGGTCGCCGAAGTCCTTCGTCGTGCTCGCCGGCGGCGCCCGCGTCGAAGACCCCGACGACCTCGTCGCCATCGTCGGCGACGGCCCCGTCAAAGCCGCCGCCGACCGCGCCCGCGACGCAGAAGACGACGCCTTTGCATGGGAGGCCTCGGCGTGGGGACTGATGGCCCTGGGCTCTGCTGGCATGTTCGGCGGTCTCGGCCTCGTCGCTGCCTCGAACCCGCCAGGCGACGGCACGATCCCGCCGGAGGCCGAGGTGGGGCTGGTGACGTCGTTGGCGGGCGGCGCGGTGATGCTGACGGCGTTGATCCCGGCGTTCGTTGGCGCGAGCCGCCGGGGCGAGGCCCTCGTCGAGACCGACACCGCCTTCATCCTCTACGGCGACGCGCTCAGAAAGCGGCTCGACCTGCCCGACACGCGCCACGCCGTCGCCCTCGAGGTCAGCGGACCCTCGGGTGACCCGGCAGAGTTGCGCTGATAGCGAGAGGCGTGCCCACCGCCGCCGAGCTCCAAGCGCATCTCGAGACGATCCCGCTGGCGCGGGCGTTGATGGGTGAACTCACCGAACACCGAAAGCGGCGCGTCGTCGACGTCGCTGCCGGCCGCCTCGCCGGCATCACCGTCGTGATGGAGAACATCGTCGACGCCCACAACGCCAGCGCCGTCTTGCGCAGCTGCGAAGGCCTCGGCGTCGACGCCCTGCACGTCGTCGAGCAGCCGAACAAGTGGGAGAAGAACAAGGCCATCGCGCGGTCGGCCGACGACTGGATCACCGTCCACAAGCACCAGGGCCTCGCCAAGTGCCTCGGCGATCTGTCGGCCAAAGGCTTCGTCCTGTACGCCGCCGACGTCGGCACCGGCTGCGTCCCCGTCGACGCCATCGACGTCAGCGTCCCCGTCGCCCTCGTCTTCGGCTCTGAGCACAGCGGCCTGTCGAAGCGCGCCAAGGCGCTCACCGATCAGCGCTTCACCATCCCGATGCGCGGCATGGTCGAGAGCTTCAACGTCTCGGTTTCGGCCGCCGTCGCGCTGTGGGAGGTGACGTCGCGACGTCGTCGATTGCTGGGCAGCGCCGGCGATCTCGACCTGCCGACGCAGACCGAGCGCGCGATGAGGTACCTGCGCCGCGCCATCAAGAGCCCCGAGCTGGTGGCCGAGCTCGAGGCCCGCGTCGCGCGTGGTGAGTGAAGCGATGGCGGATGCTGCGATCGAGATGTGAGTGGAACGAAGAGAGATAGGAAGTGGAACGATCCACATCTCTTGACGCCTCCGGCCGCATCCGGATGCGGTGATGGGCTGGCACGCCGCCTGAGTTCCTCGGCCGTGGAGGTGCAGGGCTCAGCAGGATGGCCACCGACAGAGACGCAACGGCCACGGACGCGACCGTGACCCGCTGCGCGACAAAAGAGTCGTCAGCCCCGGCAGGGCGGGGTGAGACGGGTGGGACGTCGACGTGCAGGACCGCTCCTGCCCGTCGGGACGTCAGCGTGGGGGGAAAGCACGCCGCCAAAATCCTCAGGGAAACCCGGGGAGAAAAATGTCTGCTGTTTCTTCTCGGATTCGCTGATTCAGTGGTGCTTTGATCGGCTTACCGGCGCGTCGCCCTACGGGTTCTCGACGAGGCAGCGGGTCATGTGCTGGATCTGTCCGCGAAACGTGCGGTGCAGCAGCCGGCGAAACGCGCCAACGGGCTCGCCAGCGTCGTCGGCCAGCTCATGCAGCAGGCCCTCGGCGGCGGCGTAGGTCGCAGCCATGGTCTCGATGTTCCACACGCCCGCGGTGGCCGGCGTGTCGCGGCCCTGGGCGCGGTCTTTGTCGACGTCGAGCCAGTCGTCGACCATCTGGCCCAGCTCGGCCACGCGGTAGAGAAACTGGTGCTCTTTCGGACCGGCGCGGCGCGAGACGGCCCAGCCCAAAAGGTCCATCGACGCCGTGATGCCGATGGTGCGGTGCGACACCCCATGGGGGTCGGGGATGCCCATGAGGTTGTCGACCTCGCAGCGGGCCCAGCGCTCGACGTCATCGACGACGCGGGCGAGGTCGGCGGCGTCGTCGTCGTCGCGCACGGTGCGCCGGATCGCAGTGCCGACGGCATGCACGGCGCGCAGCTCAGGCGTCGTCGTCGCCGGCAGCGAGCCGCGCATGGCGGCCGACAACACCGCCGGCCGGTCGTCGAGGTCAACGTCGTCGAGGCCTTCGTCGAGGGCTTCGTCGAGCACAAGGATCCACGCCGAGACGAGCGCGGCCCGACGGCAGGCGGCGGCCTCGAGCACGCGAAACACCAGCGGGATCGCTTGCTGGCCGACGCGGGCGATGGCGCCTTCGTCGAGGCCGAAGACCGCAAACGCGCGGCTGGCGACCCCGACGACGACGGGGCGGCGGGCGCTGCACACGATGCACGAGAGGGCGAGCGAGCAGTAGAGGTCGAAGCCGCCGCGCCATTTGGGCAAAAAGCCGGCATCGTCGACGTCGCGCCAGACTGGTCGCACGCAGCCGAGCACCACGGTGTTGAACAGCTGGTCGACCTCGGCGCTCAGGATCGCGCGAAAGTTGGCGCTCTGCGCGTCGAGGCAGTCGACGCCGACGAGGTCGACGACGGCCTGTTGCCGCGACGGCAGGTCCGGCAACGCCAACAGCGTCGTCGGCACGGAAGCGCGGGGAGCGATGGCTGCAACCATGGGGGCATTGACCCTAAACGCATCTGACGACGTCAGGACAGGGGTTCACGCGTGTTTTCCAGCACGGGCTGGCGATCAGGCCGCGAGGCCGAGGGGTTCGCCCGGGTCGCCGTCGACGTCAGCGCGGTCGGCGGCGCGCAGCAGCGG
>JANNAY010000765.1:0-4192 GCA_031384945.1 Deltaproteobacteria bacterium | reverse complement strand
TCACCATGGGGCTGATCGGCTTGATGGGTGCTGTGTTGAACGCGCACAATGAGTATGCTTCACCTGCGCTCTCACCGATCATTTTAAACGTGTCTATGATCGTGTCGACGGTGCTGGGCGCGACGTTGATGCCCGCCAGCTGGGGGCCGCCGATCATGGGCATCGTCTTCGGCGTGCTCGTCGGCGGCGTGCTGCAGGTTCTGGTGCAACTGCCCGCGCTACGACGTCGCGGACTGCTGGTGGGTCCGCGGCTGCGCTTCGGCGATCCGGTGGTGCAGAGCGTGATGCGCGGCTTCTTGCCGGGGCTGTTTGGCCTCGCGATCTACCAGGTCAACATCATCGTGCTGCGCCAGATTGCTAGCTATATGATCGAGGGTAGCGTCTCGTATTACTATATGTCTGATCGCCTGATGGAGCTGACGAATGGTGTGTTCGCCATCGCCATCGCCCAGGCCTCGTTCACCGAGATGAACAACGCCGCCGCCAAGGGCGACCTCGAGGGGCTCAAGCACAGCTGGCGCTACAGCTTCGCGCTGTCGAACCTCGTCGCCATTCCAGCGTCGCTCGGCCTCGCCGTGTTGGCGCAGCCGATCATCAGCGTGCTGTTTCTTCACGGACACTTTCGCTGGCAAGACGTCGAGCAGACCGCCCTCAACGTCACCTCTGCGTCGTTCGGGCTGGTCTTCACGGCCACCGTGCGCGGCACCAGCCAGATCTTCTCAGCGCTGAAAGATCGAACGACACCCGTCGCGGTTGGCATCGTCGTCGTCGTCGTCAACGCCATCGTCGGCTTCGCCTTCTACAAAGCCGGCGTCGGCGTCCACGGACTCTCGGCGACGCTGGCGATCTCGTCGGCGGTGCAGGCGGTGCTGTTGGTGCTGCTCGCCCGCCGCAAGATCGGACCGCTCGGATTGGCGCCCCTGCTGAAAGGCGCCGTCGTCAAGGTCGTCGTCGCCGTCGCAGCTTGCGCCGCCGCCTTTTTCGTCGCGAAGCTCGGCGATTGGACGCAGGGCTTCACCGTCGCCAACGCCGCCGTGCTCGCCGCCGCCATCGGGGCGGCCGTCGTCGTCTACGGCGCCGCGGCGGTCGGCTTGAAGATGACGGGCGTCGAGAGCATCGCCGCCAAAGTGCTGCGAAAATTGAAGATCAAGAAGTAGCTGAAAGCATCTTCTTCGCCTGCTGCCATTTGTCTTCGAGCTCGGCGAGCGGCGTCTTCTCGGGGATCTTGCCTTCAGCCGCCAGCAGGTCTTCGACGACACGAAAGCGCGACTCGAAGCGCGAGATGGTCTGGCGCAACGCGCTCTCGGCGTCGATCTCGAAGTGTCTGGCGAGGTTGGTAATCGCGTACAGCAAATCACCGATCTCTGACGAGATTCTTTCTTTGTCGCCGCCAGCGATGGCTTCTTCGACTTCGGCGACCTCTTCTTTGATCTTGTCGACGACGCCGTGGTGATCGGGCCAGTCGAAGCCGGCGCCCCGGGCCTTTTCGCCGGTGCGGTAGGCGCGCAGCAGCGCGGGCAGGTGGTGCGGCACACCGTCGAGCGCCGACTTCTTCTGCTCCTGCTTCTGCGGCTTCTGCGCCCGCTCTTGCCGCTTCATCGCCTCCCAAAACTCTTGCGTGCCGGGCGTGGTGCCCTCGATGGCCGCGCCGCCAAAGATGTGCGGATGACGACGAATGAGCTTCTGGGTGATGGCGCGGGCGACATCGCCGACGTCGAAGCGGCCGGCCTCGCGCTGGATTTCGCTCTGAAAGATGATCTGCAGCAAGAGGTCGCCGAGCTCGTCTCTGTGTTCGTCGACGTCACCGCTGCCGCCATCGCTGCCGTCTTCGTGCAAGCGATCGAGGATCTCGAGCACTTCGTGGCTCTCTTCGAGCAGGTACGGACGCAGCGTCTTGACGGTCTGCGTGCGATCCCACGGGCAGTCGGCGCGAAGTCGCGTCATCGTGTCAGCCAACGCCAGAAACTCGTCGGCAGCGTTGCGACGCAACGTGCTGCGGTACGTGTCGCGATTCGAGCCGTCTCGATCAGTCATGGTTTCCACTTTCCTTGAGTCTTTGCCCGGCGTCGTTATCAAATCGGGTTGTGGCAGTTGCTCCCGCGCCGGTTGAGAACAAAGAGGCGAGCTTCGAGCTGGCCTCGGGCATCGACATCACGCGCTTGCCGCTGACGCCAGAAGAGGGCTTCGTCTGCTCGCGGCTGGCCGGCCGCCGGCTCGGTGTCGGCGACCTGACGCGCGAGACGGGCATGCCGACGACGACGGTGAAGGCCCACGTCGAGAGCCTGTTGAAGAAGGGCGCCATCTCGCTCTCGATCACGCACAAAGACGTGTCGGGGCCCAACAGCCGCCCGGCGCGCGATCCCTACCGCGGCGTCGTCTTCTCGCCGGCAGACATGGCCGACGGCAAAGACCTCAGCGAAGATCAGAAGAAGCGCATCTTGTTCGTCGAGATGAACCTCGACGAGTGGAGCCACTACGCCCTGCTCGGCCTCAAGCGCACCGCCACCGGCGCCGAGATCAAGACGGGCTACTTCAAGGCGTCGAAAGAGTTCCATCCCGACGCGTACTTCCGCAAAGACCTCGGCAAATACGCCGAGCGCGTCGACCGCATCTTTCGCGCGATGAAGGCCGGCTACGACGTGCTCGCGCGCCCCGTGATGCGCGCCGCCTACGACGAGACCCTCGTCGGTGAGCTGACCCCCGAAGAGCTCGCCGAGCTCGAGGGCATCGCCGACGAAAAGAAGCGCGAGGCCGAAAAGAAGGCGCGCCTGCTCCGCGCCGACGAGGCCCGCAAGAAGCAGCGTCTGCGGTGGAACCCGATGGCCCAGCGCCTCGCCAAGGCGCGCGAGCTGTTTCGCCTCGCTGAAGACGCGCGCAAAGCCGGCAGGCTCGACGAAGCGGCGACGCACGCGCGGCTCGCTTGCTCGTACGACGAGGCGCTCAAGGTGCGCGCCGAACCGCTGCTGCTCGAGGCCGACATCTCTCGCGCCAACGCGCTGGTGAAGAAGATCTCGGCGGCGCAGCAATACGGCGACAAGTCTCTCGAACACGACATCAACGTCGCCGCCGACCAGGCCGCCGAGATCGCCGAGCAGGTGCGGCGCGCTCCGCTCTTGCTCGACGTCGCCAAGGTCATGCAGACGCTGAAGCGTCCGCAAAAGGCCTTCAAGCTCGCCACCGCCGCCACCGAAGTCGACGACAAGCTCGTCGCTGCCTGGGTCATCGTCTGCGAGGTCGCGACCGCAGAACTGAAGTGGGCGCTGGCCAAGCGCGCCGCTGAGAAGTGGTTGGCTCTCGAGCCGACCGCGGCCCGCGCGAAGGATTTGCTGAAGCAGGCGCAGAAGCAGTCGAAGTGAGCGCTTGCAGCGTGGCGATGCGCTGAAAGCAGTCGACGCAGCGCACAAGACGCGTCGCGTCGACGACAAAACGTGATTCCGTCGTTGGACGTCGACGAAGAGCGGGTGCTACGTGTGCTGCCTCTCGACGAGGAACCCGTCATGAACCGCCAGGCGACACTCCAAAGGTTCCTCTTCGCAAAGCCTGCGCGTCACCTTCGGAGCCTCGTCGCACCATGAACGCGTTTGAAGCCACCAACCTCTACTTCCGCAAAGCCGCGTCGATCATGCAGCTGTCGCCGCACATCGTGCAGCTGTTCGAGACGCCGCAGCGCGAGGTGAAGGTCGGCCTCACCATCGAGATGGACAACGGCGAAGTGCGCACCTTTCAGGGCTACCGCGTGCAGCACGACAACTCGCGCGGTCCGTACAAGGGCGGCCTGCGCTACCACCCCCACGTTGACCCTGACGAAGTGAAGGCGCTGGCGTCGTTGATGACGTGGAAGACGGCGGTCATCGACGTGCCCTACGGCGGCGCCAAGGGCGGCATCACCGTCGATCCGAAGACGCTGTCGATGGCTGAGCTCGAGCGTTTGACGCGGGTCTTCGTCGACAAGATCCACGACATCATCGGGCCGCAGCAAGACATCCCCGCGCCCGACGTGAACACCGGCGCGCAGCACATGGCGTGGATCTACGACCAGTATTCGAAGCTGCACGGGCACAGCCCCGGCGTCGTCACCGGCAAGCCCGTCGAGCTCTACGGTTCACTCGGACGCGAGGCCGCCACCGGCCGCGGTGTCGCCATCGCCACCCGCGAAGTCTTGAAGGCCCAGGGCAAAGACGTGAAGGGCGCC
>JANNAY010000754.1:0-4841 GCA_031384945.1 Deltaproteobacteria bacterium | reverse complement strand
CGTAGCCGCTCGGCAAGCGCGTGCCCGTCTGCGCGGTGTTCAGCGCGGCGGCGGTGTCGTCGTCGTTCCAGATGTACGTGCCCGACGACCACGTGCCGTCGTCGCGCTTCCAGAAGTGCCGCGTCTCGATGAGCTTGCCGTCGACAGTGAACTCTTTCCACGCCTTGGTGCCGTTGGGGAACTGCCAGTCGTCGAGGTCGTCGGTGTTGATCTGCGCGCCGTCGGGCAGCTGCAGGTAGCGCTGCTTCTCGGCGCCGTCGCTCCACAGCACCACGCCGGGTGTGTAGGGCTGCACGCCGTCGGCGACGTCGCCGCGGGCGCGCTGCGCGTACAGACCTGTGCAAAACAGATCGGCGGGCAGTCCGGTCGCCGGGATCTCGCACGGCGGCAGCTCTGTCGTCGGCGGCGCGCCGTCGCACGCGCTGACGACCAGCGGCAACCACCACAGCAGGCTCACGATCTCTCGCACCGTCGCTCGCATCGTGTGCTCCTCGTGCAATCAGTTTTGTTCTGCGCCGGCGTCGATCCAGCTGCGGATCATCTCTCGCTCGTCGTCGGTGTGGCCGGTGCCGCCGAGGGGCATCTGCCCGCCGCAGCCGGGCTCGCCCGCCGTCTTCGTGAAGAACAAGCTCGCCTCGGCGTCGCCGGCCACGACCAGCGTCGCGCCGCCGCACTTCGAGCTGGTCGAGACCACGCCGAGCAACGCCTGGTAGGCGACGTCGGGGTCTTCACCCATCGACAGGTTGCCGTTGCTGATGTCGTTCGGCGGGTTGACGTGGCACTTGTTGCACTGGGCGCGGGTCTCGACGGGAAAGAAGCGCGCGTAGACCTCAGTGAACGTGCTCGGCGGCAGCGGATCGACCGCAGGCTGACATGCCCCAGCGACGGCGATGGCGACGAGGCCGACAGCGATGGCGTTCACTCGCCGCATGCGAACGGTCCATTGCTCACGGGGGGCAGGTTGTGGATGTAGATGGCGACATCGCGCATGTCGTCATCGCTCATGCCGCCGAGGTAGTCGGGGCCGCCAGGATGCGTGCTGCACAGGGCCCGACCCGTGAGCGGATCAGTGTCGGTCTGCAGCGACGCGATGATCTCTTCGACACCGAGGCCGCCGATGCCCGTGTCGACGTCGGGCGTGATGTTGACCGATGTTTCAAGGGGCGCGCCGCGGATAAATGTGTACTCTTTTCCGCCGGCAAACGCCTTCTCCATATCAGGCACATCGTCAGAGATTTGCGGCGTGTGGCAATACAAACAAGAGATGGATGCGATGTAGCGACCACGCTCTGCCGCCGCGAAATCGGCGTCGCCCTCGTCGAGAACGGCGTGGGGCACCGTGTCACCCGCGACCTGCGGCGCCGGCGCGTGCTGGTTGAAGTAGGGAAAGTCGGCGGGCACGACGTTGTCGTTGGGCGCCACCGTTCGCAGATACTGAATCACCGAGTCAACGTCTGACCGGGTCAGCATTGAATATTCAGGATACGGCATGATCGGATAGATCGAGATGTTCTCGTCGTCGATGCCGACGGTGAGCGCCCGACGGATCTGCTCGTCGCTCCACGTGTTGAGGCCCTCGGGGTTGTGGTTGGTGATGTTCTCGGCGTTGACGGTGACGATGGTGCCGTCGATGTCGGTGAAGTCATACGAGCGGCTGCCCGCGAGATACTTCGTCAGGTCGGGCTTGCCGTCGGCGCCATTGGGCGTGTGGCAAACGCCGCAGGCGAGCACATGGTCGACGAGGTACTGGCCGCGCTCGACGGTGCCCGTCGTCGCCGTGATCTCGGGCCCGGCGTCGGGTTGATCCTCGGTCGGCGGCGGCGTGTCGCAGGCGCAGACGAAAGAGGCGCTGCCGAAGGCGATGGCGCTGAAGAAAATCCCACGCCCTTGTTTGCTGATGTTCATCGGTCTCTCCGAAGTGTCTTTGACTGCGTCGCAGAAGGTGGCGTGGGGCGACTAGTAGCCCTGGCCGCCGTCGCAGAAGGTGGCGTGAAAGGTGCCTTTCACCTCGTCGGTGCCGTAGAGGACGTCGATCTGTCCCTCGACGAGCTCGTGAGATTTGGCCGTGACGAACTCGATGGTGCCGCTGTCGGCGACGACCTCGAACGCCGATGAGCGGCCGCCCTTGGCGTAGTTCACCTCGCTCGGCGGCACGTCGTAGGTCTTCACCTCGGGGTCGCCCTGCAGCACGAGCTCGACGACCTGCGCCTCGGGGGGCGTCTGTCCGAGCCAGCGCGAGATGGTGAGTCCGTTGCACGAGAGCGGCGCGGTGCTGAGATAGACGAGGGTCTCGCCGCTGTTGGCGATCATCAGCGACGACACCATCGGCTGCACCTCACCGAGCTCGCCGAGCGAGCCGGTGAGCGCCGTCGTCGAGAAATCGGGCGGCGTCTCTGGCGGTGGCGTGCCGCAGCCGATCGCCGCGGCGAGAGAGACGAGTGCAGCGGTGAGGGTGAGGTTGTGCTGAGCCATGTTGCGAACACTACGGACGAGCCCGATCGGTGTTGGATGAAGCTTCGATGAAACCTGCGCGCGCATCGGCTTCATGAGATCTTCACCCCGGCGCGGCGACGTCGATGGCTAGCATCGACGTGATGCCCACGGCGCAGGTGACCTTGATGCGGGCTTCTCTCTCCTTGTCAGGCACGTCTCGTGTGCACTGCTGCGCCGGGGCATCACTTTGAACGCGCGTCTGCTGTTGGTTGAAGATGACGCGCGGCTCGGCGCCACCCTCGCCCGCGCCCTCGGCGAAGAGGGCTTCGTCGTCGAACACGTCGTCGACGGCGCAGTCGGCTTCGACCGCGCCGCCAGCGGCGAATTCGACGTCATCGTCGTCGACGGCATGCTGCCGGGGCTCGATGGCTTCGAGCTGGTGCGGCGCCTGCGCGCGCAGGGGCAGAGCACGCCAGCGATCTTGTTGACCGCGCGCGATGCCGTGCAGGACCGCGTCGCCGGCCTCGACACCGGCGCTGACGACTACATCGTCAAACCCTTCTCGTTCGACGAGCTGCTGGCCCGGCTGCGCGCGGTGCTGCGGCGCGGGCGCCTGCTGACGACGACGACGACGACGACGCTGCGGTGGCGCGACGTCGAGCTCGATCTTGAGCGCCATGAGGTCATGCGCGCGGGCACGCCGATCGCGCTGTCGGTGAAGCAGTTCGCCATTCTCGAGCTGCTGCTGCGCCTGCGCGGCGGGGTGGCCACGCGCCAGATGATCCTCGAGAGCGCGCTCGGCTATCGCTTCGACCCCGGCACCAACGTCATCGACGTTCACGTCTCGCACGTGCGGCAGAAGCTCGACACCGCGGGCGAGCCGTCGCTGATCGAGACCGTGCGCGGCGTCGGCTACCGGATGGCTGATGCTGCCTGACACCCTGCGCCTGCGCCTCGCCGCCTGGTTCGCCGCCGTCGTCGGCGTCTTGCTCGTTGGCTACAGCGCCGTCGTCTATGTCTTCGCCGTCGTCGAGCCCGATGAGGCCGAGCTCTTCGGCAGCGTCGTCGACGAAGCCGAAGCCGCGCAGCGGGGCTTGTTGTTCGCGCTGCTCGCGACGTTGCCGGTGGCGCTGCTCGCGGGCGTCGGCGGCGCCCTGTGGATCACGCGGCGCGGGCTGCGTCCCCTCGACGACGTAGTCGATGTCGCCGACGGCCTCGGCCTCGACCGCCTCGATGTGAGAGTCGATGTGCAGCCCAGCGATCCCGCCGAGCTGCGGCGGCTGGGCACGTCGATGAACGCGATGCTCGAGCGGCTCGAGCGCTCTGTCGGCAGCTTGCAGCGCTTCACGGCCGACGCATCACACGAGCTGCGCACGCCGCTCGCGCGCCTGATCACGGGGATGGAGACGACGCTGCGCCACCCGCGCGACGAGCAGGCGCTGAGAACGGCCCTCGAAGAAGCGCTCGAAGACGCCCGCACCGTCGCCCGCCTCGCCGACGCCCTGCTGGCGCTCTCGCGCGCCGACGCTGGCGAGGCCATCGCCATCGGCAGCTGCGATGTGGCCGCCGTCGTTGACGACGTCAGAGACGCCTACGAAGGCGAATTCGCCGCCGCGGGCGTCGCCTTTGTCGTCGACGTCGATGCCGGCGCCGGCCGCGTCGTCGGCGACCCGCTGTGGATCACGCGGGCGCTCAGCAACCTCGTCGAGAACGCCCGCAAGTTCACGCCCAGCGGTGGTCGCGTGCGCGTCGTCGTCGGCGTCGATGGCGAGCACGTCGTCGTCGCCGTCGAAGACAGCGGCCCCGGCATCGACGCCGCCCTTCGCGAGCGCGTCTTCGAGCGCTTCTTTCGCGCGACCGCGGTGCGCGGCTCGGTCGACGGCTTCGGGCTCGGTCTGCCCCTCGCGCGCGACATCGCCCGCAGCTGCGGCGGTGACGTCGTCGTCGACGGCGCCTTTGTCGGCGGCGCCCGCGTCGTCTTGCGGCTCGCGAGGCCCCGCGATGAAACACGCTGACCTGCCTGCGAAGGGCGTCCTGTCTGCGCTCGGCGTGCTGCTGCTCGCCACCTGCGCGACGACGACGGAGGCGGAGTGGCCTGCCCCCAGCGCCGCGACGCCCACTGTGCCGCTGTGGAATCCGGGTCACGCCGTCGCCGTCGACGAGGCCGCCGCCTTTGCCGTCGCGCACCACCCGCACCTCGTCGCGCTGCGCGCCGCCCTCGGCGTCAACGACGCTGGCGTCGTCGCTGCCGGCGTCTGGCCCGACCCCGAGCTCAATGTCGCCGTCGTGGCGCCGCTGAGCGGCAGCGAGAGCGTGGGCGTCGAGGGCGGCATCCGCTGGCAGCTCTCGTCGCTGTGGACCCGCGGCGCCGTCGTCGACGCCGCCGCCGCCAACGCCGCGGGCGCCCG
>JANNAY010000744.1:0-2478 GCA_031384945.1 Deltaproteobacteria bacterium | reverse complement strand
GCTTCTTCTTGGCCACCACCGCGGCGAGCACCGTGATGATCTCGTCGAACGAGAGGCCGCCGGGCACCGGCGTTCCCGTCGACGGGCACAGCGCGGGGTCGAGGCCGTCGATGTCGAACGAGAGGTAGATGTCGTCGGGCAGGTTGTCGACGACGCGGTCGGCGAGCACGCGAAAGGTGCCGTCGAGGCGGGCCTTGCGCAGCTGCACGTCGAAGTACGTCGTCACGCGCGCGGATTGCGTGCGCACGATGTCGACCTCGCCCTCAGAGAAATCGCGGATGCCGATCTGCACGAGCTTCACGTTGGGCACGCGGTCGAGCACGTTCTTCATGATGCTGGCGTGGGACCACTGAAACCCCTCATACGCGTCGCGCAGATCGCAGTGGGCGTCGAGGTGCAGCACGCCCAGCGGCCGATCCGCTGACGCTGCGCCGACGAAGGCGGCGCAGGCCTTGATGGCGCCGAAGGGCACGCTGTGGTCGCCGCCGACGACGACGGGCAGCTTGCCTTGCTGCAAGATCGCCTTCACCTCGTGCTCGACCCAGCCGTTCACTTTTTCGCCGGCGCGTTCGACGAAGGCGAGGTCGTCGGCGTCGACCTCTTCGCCGTCGACTTGTGCTTCGATGACGCCGCGGGCGGCTTCGCGGGCGTCTTCGTTGAGCGCCTCCATCCATTCTGGTGACGGCAAGAGCGCGATGCCCCGTTCGTACGGTCGGCCCACGTCGCCGTCGAACAGGTCGACCTGGTGCGAGGCCAGCAAGATGGCCTGCGGTCCGCGGGCGGTGCCCTCGCGGTACGAGACGGTGGCCTCAAAGGCGACGGGGACGACGACGACGTGGGCCTCGGCGACGCTGTGGGGCAAGCCGTAGAGGCCGGCGTCGTCGCTGGCGGGGGCGTTGGGGTCGAAGCTGTTGCTCATGGGGGCGACCTGACAGCTCGAAGGCCGTCCGCCAACCGTCGGAGGGCGCGGAACCAACGGCCAGACCAAAAGGAAGCAGCGCGCGTTGCTTGGTTTGGCTAGATCAGGAGTGCGATGGCCGAGACCACCAGTCCAGACCCTTTGACGTCACCGACGATCGACTTCTGGCACGACGACTCGCTGTGGCAGGTCATCTGGCCGGCAGCCATCGGTGTCGCCGTCATCGTCCACGTCATCGCCTTCACGATGGCGTCGGCGTCGCCGGCGAAGAAGGCCGTCGAGCGCATCGCCATGGCGATCAGCGTGCCGCCCGATCCGCCGCCGCCGCCGCCGCCGCCCGATCCGCCGAAGAAAAAGAAGGTCGTCGAGCCGCCGCCCGACGTCGCCCCCGCCCCGTCGGCCGCCCCCTCGGATCAGCCGCCGACCGACACGCCGCCGCCGCTGGCCACGCCGACGCCGGTGGCCCTCGGTCCGTCGACCGGCGAAGGCGTCGCCGTGCCCGTCGGCACCCCCGACGGCGTCGCTGGCGCCCCCGCCATCAGCGGCAACGGCCCGCCGCCCGAGACCAACCGCGCGCAAGCCGGTCCGCAGCAAGAGAATTGGGACCCCAACGGCTACAAATCCGACGCGTGGGATCTCATGAACAAAGCCAAGCGCTACCCGCGCAAGGCCCAGGTGCTGGGCCTCGAGGGCAAGTGCATGGTCAAGGTCATGATCAACCGCGACGGCTCGCTGGCCGCGCCGCCCACCATCGTCGGCAAGGGCAGCGGCCACGACGTCATCGACGAAGAGTGCATCGCGATGGCCACGCGCGTGAAGTTCGCGCCGATCCCCGAACACGTTCAGGTGCCCCACCTCGAGCGCTTCCCCATCGAGTTCCAGCTCAACTCGCCGTGAACAAGCTCGTCGTGGCCGTTCTCCTGCTCGTGAGCGGCGCCTGCACGACGACGACGACGCTGACGACGACGCTGCCGCACACAAACGTGATCGTCGGCGACCACGACGAAGGCAGCGTCGGCGACGGCAAAGACGTCGAAGTCGGCCCCGGCTTCGCGCCCGTGCCGTGGACGCTCAAAGAGGGCGACGTCGTCGTCGCCGAGGGCGCCATCGATCGCACAGAGCCGCAGTGGGGCGTCGTCGGCGGCGCCATCGCCGCCGCCGCCTGCTGCGTCCCCAGCGCCGCCGCCATCGGCTTCTGCGTCGCCAACCCCGGCGTCGTCGCCGGCGCCTTCGCCTGCGTGCTCGTCGGTCCGGGCGCGCTGCTCGCCGGGCTGCAGGCGCCGACGTGGTTCACCATCCCCGTGACGTGCGCATCGACGGCCATCGGCGCGTCGCCCTTGTTGTTGGGTCTCGTCGGGCAAGCGCCGCCGAAAGAAGTCGTGCTCGAAAAGGCGCCGCCGCCGCCCGCCACGTCGTCGTTGGAGCCGCAGCGATGGTGAGAGCAGTCTTCGCAGTCTTCGCAGTCGTCGTCGTCAACATCGTGGTCGCTGCCTGCGCGCCCGTGGCAGGACCGATCGTCGTCGAAGCCCTCGTGCCCGACGTCGCCGAACGCGGCGGCG
>JANNAY010000736.1:0-5861 GCA_031384945.1 Deltaproteobacteria bacterium | reverse complement strand
GTCAAGCAGAACACCAGGCTGGTGGCCGTGCTGACCGTGTCGGCCGCCGATAACACCGACCACAGGACGGGGCGCCGCTCCAGCGGTCGTTGCGTTCAAGAATCCTTCACTCGAAAAGCGGACGCTCACCGCCAGACTGAGGAACACCACGTCGTCAATGCCGTCGCCGTCCAGGTCTCCGTAGTCGACAGTGACGGCGCTCAGGCCGACGTTGAGACCGACGTCTGTGGCATCGATGAAGGTCTCGTTGTCGACGATCCGCCCCAGCTCTTCGGTTCCATCGAGGTCGAGGTCCGCGGCGAACACAACGTCTGCAACGACGTCAGTGGGCACGGCGCCGTGATCATCCACCCGCCAGACGGCGCGGTCGTCATCGATGATCCAGAGCTGGTCGACGTCGCCGTGGGTGACCGTCAAGGCGCTCGCGCGGTTCGCAACGCCGACATCGTGGGTGGGGTGTTCGATGAAGCCGAGGCCGGCGTCGTCGTCGTCGACGTCGAAGCGCGTCACCGCACCATCTCGCACGCGCCAGAGTTCTCGCTCGCCGTCGCCATCGCTGTCGAGGACGGCGAGCGCGTCGCAAGGTCCGAGGAGCAGAGCGGGATCGTCGTCGACGCGCACGCCGCTCGCGGTGCACTCAACCAGGTGGTCACGGCGCAGCGACAAACGGGTGACGGGCCCAGAGCGCGGGAACGCCCGCTCGAGAACAATCGACTCGCCATCAATGCGCATCGTGCCGGCGACGCCGACGAAGCGGTCGTTGTCGAGGGCGACGAGGGGAAAGGGCTCGGTGTTCCACAGGTCGGCGCGGGCGACGACCCGAAAACGCCGGTCACCGAAGAGCATCTCGGGGTGGAAGCAGCCTACGCAGGTCTCATCGCGTGAACGGTCGCAGTCTTCTCCGGGGTCGACGCGCACGTTGCCGCAGAGCACGTTCTCGCAGAACGCGCACGTGTCGTTGGGATCGCCGTCGTCGGGCTCGCCATCGTCGCACTCTTCGCCGGGCTCGACGCGGGCGTTGCCGCAGCGCTCTCGCAGGCAGTCGAAGCAGCCGTCGCCGCTGGCATCGTTGCCGTCGTCGCATTCTTCGTTTGGCGCCCGACTCGCGTCACCACACCGCTCGACGTGACAAGCGGAGTCGCATCCGTCACCGCTGCGGCCGTTGCCGTCGTCGCAGACTTCGCCGGTGTTGAGGTTGCCGTCGCCGCAGGCCCCGCGCGTGCGGCAGTCAGAATCGCACGCACTATCTGCGGTGCCGTTTGACAGCCCGTCGTCGCAGAGTTCCCCGGGCTGCACGAGGCTGTCGCCGCATTTGGCGTAGCGGCAGCGGTGCGTGCAGAACTCGTTCTGTGGATCATCGCAGACCTCCTCGCCGTCAACGATGCCGTCGCCGCAGCCGTCGATGAAGCAAAGAGCGTCGCAGCCGTCGCCGTCGACGTCGTTGCCGTCGTCGCACCCCTCAACGTCGTCGAGCACGCCGTCGCCGCAGGAGTCGCATGCGCTGTCAAAGGCGCAGGCGACGTCAGCGCAGTCGACGAAGTCGTTCTCGTCGTTGTCGACGCTGTCGTCGCAGACCTCGACGTCGACGCCGCAGGAGGCGACGCAGACGCAGAGGACGGAGACGACACGGTTCACTCGCCCTCGCCGCCGTCAGTATTGCGGAACAGATCGCTTTCGACGGCGTCGAAGGCGTCAGCGTCTTCAACAACGTCGTCGTCTTCGTCGTCTTCGTCGACAACACACTCGGTCAGCGGGGCGAGTCGGCGAATCGTCAGGTCGCCCGCGTAGGGCGCGCAGTTGCCGTCGCAGGCGGGCTCGTCCCCGATTTCGACGTCGTCGCTGCGGGCTGCGATGTTGGCGATGGCGAAGCGTTCGGCGACAGCGTCGTCCTCGGCATAGACGGGGGCGATGCCCGGGCCCATGGCAACATCGACGACCCTGCAGCGGGCGCCGCCGGAGCAGTCTGCGTCGGCAGCACAACCTGACGGTTGTTCGAGGTCGTTCTCAGCATCATCTGCATGCGCAACAATGCAAAAAAAAACACAGCACAAAACAGATTGAGCGGTTGTCTTCATGCCTGAATCCCTACGCGATAGTGGATGGTGGCCGTAGTCTGTTTGGCGATGAGTTAGTTGTCTATCATCGCGATGGCGCAGCCCGCCGCGACGAGGTGAACGAGGCGCCGAACTCCAACTTGGCCCATCAAGGTCGACACCTTTGACGCCTGCTCGCATGTGTACCGGCCAAGTCGAATATCTCGTGTGAACACGAGTGGGTGCTTGACCCCCTTTTCGGGCTCGGAATCACAGTTGAACTCGATATCGTGCGCATAACGGCCAATGCACTGAGGGCGCATAGCCATCGAAAGCATCTTGCGCTCCTGCTCCGTCAGGTCGTTAGTCGCACTTTCAACGGTCAAGAGTTCATCAAGCGGACAAAGAGGATTGGACACGAGCCTGGTTGCGACCGCAATGCGTTCTGCTGCGGCAATTTTCCTATCCCCGATGAACACCAATAGCTCGCGCCTATGCGCAGCAACGAATATACCGCCGGCTAGCGTGTCCATGTCGGCGAATGAACGTATAGGTCGATCATACTCATACAGTGTTATCGCCAGCGGTGCGGCCGCCATAAGCAGAAGTGGCAGCATCATGGAATCACCCCACAACTGCATCCATCCGGTTTGATTCCGGCGCTGGTGAACAGTAAATTCATCTGTCGGTCGTCGACGTCGAAGCCGCCTTTGTCAGCGATTGAGCCGAACCCAGCACTGCCAT
The DNA here is from genome assembly GCA_031384945.1 of Deltaproteobacteria bacterium. Lineage (GTDB taxonomy): Bacteria > Myxococcota > UBA727 > UBA727 > VGSZ01 > VGSZ01. Next base: position 3,084 of record JANNAY010000736.1, on the reverse strand, counting down.
ACATCATGTTGCCCTCAGTCAAATTATGATCGTTAGCTGTGCCTGGGCCACGATCAAGACCCATAATATGGCCCATCTCATGTGGCGCAACGTTCGCTGACCCTACAGGTGGTCCGGCATCGCCCCAGAGCACGTACGCCTTGGTGTTGGATATCGTATTGCCGAAAATCCGGCCGGCTCCAAAGTTGTCCATGAAGACACGCCCTGCAGCACCCTTAACCAAGCCGATTACGTTCCGTGGATTATTCGCCGGTGCGCTCGCTGCCACGCTGTAAGATCCTTTCTGTCCGCTCCAGCCACTTTCGATGGAAGCTCGAACTTCATCGTAATTCCAACCATTTAAAGCAGACTCCGTGCTGCCATGTCCTGCGACAAAGCCGATGGCAGTCGGCATCTCGATCGAGACGTTCTTTTGATCGCAGCATATCTTCGCATAGGCTCCACTGGTATCGGTATACCTCAGTGGATTTCCATGTGCATAAGCATATATTTCTGGACCAACTCCGTGACGTGCGCTGGCCCGGTGTAGCGGATCAGGTTGTAGGTATTGTCCAAGTATTGGCGCGTACATACGATACTGGTTCTCGCTCAAGCCCGTCTCTTCATCAGCAATCTGCCCGGGCAAGCGAAACGGCAACGCCGGCACACCTACAGCGAGGCCCTGCAACTCCGACGTCTGTTGACCCTTACAAAAGATGCTTAGTGCGGGGTTGACCACGCACGCCGCGTTTCCTGGAGCAAACATCACCAAGCGCGAGACTTGCGTCAGGTCTTGGCTGCGCTCCAAGACGCGGCGCGGTGTTCCCATCGCGTCAGGAGACAAAAACCAGCTCACTTCCGCCGGGTTTTGTCCCGTCTCGGTGTGTGTGACGCCAATGGGCACGCCGCCCAAGTAAATGTATTCGTCTCGCTCGAACGCTCCATTGCTCGCGAACGTCTTCTTGCGCTCAATCATGCGCCCCATTGGGTCGTAGGAGAACAAGGTCGTGAAGTTCGACTTACTGCCGGTCTTCTTGTACGACCAACGGCGTCGCTGCTCATCACGCGCGTGGCTGAGCGCGAAAGAGTTGTCGGTTGGCGACGTCGTCACTACCTCGCCGCGCGCGCCGTATCCCAAGGTGGTTCCGTTGAACGTGAGTACCTCGGCAGGGGTCGCGAAGTTCGCCCCCGACGTCAGTCCGTAGGTGAGTCCCTGACTGCCGCGTGCAGTCATTAGCTCAAGAGCGGTAGCCGAGTAGCCGTAGCTCAGCGACGTCGGCGTGGTCTCTGTTTCACGCAGCCCGCGCGCGACGTTCAGGTTGAGGCTACGCACAGACTGACCGCTCACCGCAGTGGACGCATCGTTAAACGTGACGAGCATGTCGCGGCTGGCGTCGTAGCCGAAGCCGCGCACCGACGGCTGGGTTGTGCCCGACTCAGTGATCGGGCGGAGTGGGCCCCGGTCAGTGAGCGTATCGAAGTCGCCGTCGTTGTCGTAGCCGTCGTAGTCAAGCTCGGTCTTCTTCGTACCGTCGCTCTCGTCGTTGATCTCTCTGACGCGGCCGATGTCATCGCGTACCACGTTGTGCCAGCGGTCGTTGACTGATCCTGACGTCGCCCAGCGCCAGCGAATTGGTGCGTCGTCCACCTCGTAATTGATGTCCCCTATGATGTTGTTGTAGGTATTGATTCCGTTCGGGTTAATGCGAATGAACGCTTCGGTTGGTCGTTCAACATCGGCCGAGTAAAGATAGTCGACTCGGCGACCCGAAGGATACCGTACGCCGCTGATAGCCCCCGTTGTCGAGTAGCTCATCACCGTCGGCCGCATGTTTGCGCCGGTGACGGTGCTGCTGTCGTTTTGGACCTGGATCGTGATGCGGCCGACCGCGTCGTGCTCGAAGATGGTGACCCCGGCAGGATGCTTGATCGCGGTCAGTCGATTGAGGTCGTTGTTGTTGGTCAAAACGATGGTTCGCCATGGCTCACCTTCGACGGCAAAAGCGCCAGTCATTCCCGCAGGCTTCGTGTCGTAAAAATACTGCTCGATCGGCGCAGCGCACAGTGCGTCACTGGTGATGTTGCACTGACGGAGAATTCGACCGCGAGCGTCGAACCAGGTGTCGATCCATCTGGCGGGTGTCGTCGCTGTCGTCGTCGGGAATGTCTTCTCCGTGTCGATTCGGACGTTGCCGATTCCTGACTTCGTGGCCACAGTACTCGACGTCTGGCGCTTGATGTTGCCAGCAGCGATCAGTATCTCCTCAAAGAGCCTTCCATCGGCGTCGTAAAGATAGGTCGCAACACGCGAACCTGAAGAAGTCCCACCATTGCGAATGGTGCTGACCTGCCCGTCGATGGTGTATGCAAACGACCTCGACGTTTGTGCGCTTCCCCCGACCGGACTGCGATCGATGCGCGACAGCCGCCCGACGTGGAGACCCGAGGCGACATCGACGTAGTTGATGAGATCGCCGTCGCCTTCCGTGGTGCTGCGCAGCTCACCATCGGCGGGGTCGTAGCTCGAGAACGTGGTGATCGCTAAACTTGGAAATGCGATGCGCCAGAGGCGACTGACACTCGTTGCCAAGCCACGATCATCGACGACCTGCGAGCTGGAACGTCGAACGACGTTGGCGGCGTTCGACGTCGTCATCGAGGTAACATGGCCGAACGTGTCAAACGTCGACGTCTCTGTTCGAAATACGGAATCGTCGCTGGCCAGCAGCTCCGTCGACTGAACTTGTCCGCCGCTGGTCGCCGACAACGCCGCCGTGAAGCGCGTTGAGTTTCCGCTGACGGTGCCTTGTCGCACGACGAAACCGCTAGGTCGCCGTTCGACGAAGCTTGATGGGAACGACGCTCCCCCGACAACCGCCGTCGTTGTCACGGTCCGGCGCAGGCCGTCGGTGTCACTCAGCGTCGCCGTCGTGTCCTTGATTCTCAGACGTGGCGAACCCGACGTCACCAGGCTCTCTCTGCACTCGAGATGGCCGAGCTCGTCGTACCGGGGCTGGCCGCTTGCACAGAGCGCCCAGAGTTCTTGCGCGCCCAGATCGCTTGGGTTTGTCGTGCTGACATCGCCGACGACGACGCCGTAGACGG
>JANNAY010000734.1:0-3974 GCA_031384945.1 Deltaproteobacteria bacterium | reverse complement strand
GCGTTCTTCGGCCGACAGCGAGAAGCCGTCTGTGGCGTCGCCGTCTCTGCCGTCGCCGTCTCTGCCGTCGCCGTCTCTGCCGTCGCCGAGGCCTTCGACGTGCTGCAGCAGCTGCTCGTAGCGGGCGACGGCGTCGCTGAGGTTGCCCTGGCGCAGGGCCGAGAGCGCGAGGGCGCGCCAGGCTTCGACGCGGGCGCGGGCGGGGGCGTCGTCTTTGACGAGGCGCGCCCACATGCCGCTCTCGGCGTAGCGGCCGGCGTCGGCGAGGGCGCGGGCGCGCAGCGCGATGGCCCACAGCCGCCGCGGATCGGTCTCGCTCACGCCCTCGCGGTCGAGGGCACCAAACGCTTCGTCGACGAGCGAGACCGCGCGCAGCGACCCCGCCGTCGACAGCGCCAACGACGCCGACGACAGCAGCAGCGGCAGCGCGACGTCGAGGTCGCCGGCAGCGAGCAGGTGGCGCGCGCGGCGCTCTTCGATGTCGCGCAGATCGCCGCTGCGCCCGTCGCGGTCGGTGGACCGCGAGAGCACGCGCGCGATCAGGCGGTGGTGGTCGTGCAGGCGCCCAGCTTCGGCAGCGAGGCGCGTCATCGATTCGCGCAGCATGGCGTGGGCGAAGCGCAGCGTGCCGTGGTCGTCGACGACGTAGCGGGCGCGTTCGAGGGCGTCGACGACGCTGGCGACGACGCCCGCCGCGCCGCCTTCTTCGACTCTGCCGATGCCGGCTTCTTCACACAGGGCCGTCCACTCGGCGGTGTCGCCGTCTTTGCCGAGCACGGCGCCGAGCTCGAGGCAGATGCGCGCGCCGTCGCCGTGCGTCGACGGCAGCGACGCCAACAGGTGCGAGAGCCGCTGCGACCACACCGCGTGCAGATCGTCGGGCAGCACCGCCGCCTCGCCCTTTCGCAGGCCGAAGCCGGCGGGCAAGAGCTCGAGCACGCCGCGCTCGACGAAGTCGCCGACGAGCTCGACGGCGAAGCGCGGGTTGCCGGCGCTTCTGTGGGCGACGAGGTCGGCCAGCCGCGGCTCGAGCCCCAACAATTCTTCGACGAGCCGTCGTTGATCGGCGGCGGGCAACGGACCAAGGGGCAGCGTCACCACCCCCGGCTGCGCCGACAGCTCTTCGACGGCAGCGGCGGCGCCGGCGCGTTCGGCGACGGCTTCGTCGAAGACCGCGACGACGACGACGACGCCTTTGCGGCCTGAGGGTGGGGCGTCGGCGGTGACGGCGCGGGCAAAGGCGAGGGCGTCGTCGCCCCACTGGGCGTCGTCGATGACGAGCACCACCGGGCGCTGCTGCGCGAGCGAGGCAAAGGCGCGGCGCAAGACCGCGTGTCGCTCGCGTGGCGGCAGCGGCGACTTGCGCTCGACGGCGGCGGCGAGGGCTTCGACGTCGTCGGCGACGCTGCGGTGGTCGCTGCCGCCGAAGAAGCCGACCCGCAGTTGGTCGCGCAGCCCGTCGCCCTTCAAGCCCGTCGCGCGTGCGGCGCGCAAGACGGCGCCGATGACGCCGTCGCCCGCGCCGCTCTCGGGCGAGTGTCCGACGAAGATCGTGTGGGCCGCGCCGACCTCGGCGGCGCGCTCGCCGATCCACGAGACGAGGCGCGAGCGACCGATGCCGGCAGGGCCTCTGACGACGACGACGACGTCTCGGGGGGCGCCGTCGCGTCCGCCGTGGGCGTCGATCAAAGCGCGCCACAAGCGATCGCGCTCGGTGGCGCGGTCGACGAGCGGCGGCTGGCGCAGTCCGTAGAGCCCGAGGCCCGCGCCCAACAAGCGGCGCGCTGGCGGCATCGGCAACAACGGCTCGTCGGGACGGCGCCACGTCGGCGGCAACGGCGGCGGCACCGCCGGCGCGCGCACGCGGCGGGGAAAGCGCCCGCTCTGCTCTCTCGTGTGTTCTCCCGTCGACGGCAGGCGATCGAACGGACCGGCGATGGTCGGGTGCTCGGCGTCGTCTTTGTTCGGCACCTGCGCCTCGGCCAACGCCAGCAGCTCCGTCCACGGCGCTTGCGGCGCCCACGTCCGCGGATCCGTCGCCGGGTCGTCTCTGCCGCCGTCGTCGTCTCTGCCGACGTCGAGGACAGCGGCGAAGGGGTCGTCGTCGGCGATCACCGGACCCGTCGGCTCGCGCACGCGGCTCGCTGGGCTCGTGGTGGGGCCGACGCCGGGCGCGCGCGGCGATGTCATGTGCGGCAGCACGTTCAGCGGCGACGTCACGGGCGGCAGATCGCCGAAATCGTTGCGTTCATGCGCGGGACGCCCCGTCGGCGATGTCTCCACCGGCGATGTCTCCACCGGCGATGTCTCCGCCGGCGATGTCTCCGCCGGCGACGTCTCCGCCGGCGACTGGAGCGATGCCTGCGACAACGGCTGCAACGCCGACCGCGGCGGCCGCGCCACCGCCGTCGGCTCTTCCTGCTTCTTCGATGGCGACGTCGGCGTCAGCTTGATCACCGGACCGCTGCCGGTGGTCTCGTCGATGCCGGGGGGCGGCGCCGGCGTGTAGTCCATCGACGGGTGCTCGCGGCCGACGTCGGCTTTCGATGGGCCCAGCGTGTGTGCCGCGGTGTCGTCGACGTTTTCGCCGTTGCCCTGAGACTGCGCGCTGGGATCTTCGTCGGGAAACATCGGCCGCGGGCGGAGCGAGCGCAGCGCGCCCTCCCAGTCGCCGCTGACGGCGGTGTCGTCGTCGTCGGGCGTGAGCTGCAGCAGCGCCCACGCGGCGTCGGCGGCGACCCTGAAGCGGTGGCGCGGCTCTTTCTCCAACAAGCGCAGCACCCACGCTTCGAAGCCGGGTGGAAACGACTCGAGCGCCGGCACCAACGTCGGCACGGGGTCGTGGCAGTGGGCGACGGCGAGGCGCAGCGGATCGCCAGAGAAGGGCGCGTTGCCCGTCGCCAGCTGAAAGGCGATGCAGCCGAGGGCGTAGAGGTCGGTCCATGGTCCGAGCTCGCGGGCTTTGCCGTTGAACTGCTCGGGGGCCATGTAGCGCGGCGTGCCGCTGTGGGCGTCGACGCCGCCGCCGCTGCCGTCGTCGACGTGCACCAGCGCCCCTGCCATGGGTTGCGCGATGCCGAAGTCAGAGAGCTTCAAGCCCGGACGCGGATCGTCGGGCGAGCACAGCAGCACGTTGCCCGGCTTCAAGTCGCGGTGAATCACGCCGCGCGCGTGCGCGTGCGCGAGCGCGTCGAGCAGCGAGAGCAGCAGCATGCGCGTCGTCTTCCATGGCAGCGGAAACCGTCGTGGCGACAGCGCGCCGTGCGAACACATCTCCATCGCGAACCACGGCGATCCTTCGACGAGGCGGCCGCCAGAGCCGATGGCGGCGTCTTTGCTGACTTCGCCGCGGTCGTAGAGAACGATGATGCCCGGGTGGTCGAGCCGCGCGACGGCGTGAATCTCGTTCTTCAGCGCGCGCACGAACGCGTCTTCGCGCGCCCGCGGACCGGTCAGCACCTTGACGGCGACGGGCACCTGCTCAGACGCATGCACCCCGCGCCACACCTCGGCCATCCCACCGCGCGCGATGGGTCGCTCGAGGAGAAAGGGTCCGAGTCTCACAACCACAACAGCACCGTACCGCGCCGTCGATCCAGACACAGCACGACGTCACCGACTGCCCGCACGGCTCCTGAGGCCCTCTCGCCCGGCGGCCGCTGCGCAACGCCTTGCAGGCGAGGCAGGAGACGGCGAACGCGCCCGCCCGTCACTCGCAGGCGATCGGGCCCAGCGGCAACGAGGCGTCGGCCGCGAAGCCGACGTCGAGCACGGCGTCGTGTGAGGTGCCGAGCCAGTGGTGAATTTCTTCGCTGACGCCGGCGACGCGGCGGTTCGAAGCAGGCCCCGTCTCCCAGCCGGCAGCGGCGACGACGGCCCGCCCGTTCGCTGGGTTCCGCACGATCACGCGCGTGCCGGGGGCAGGCTTCTCGCGCCAATACAGGGTCACGTACCAGGCCTCGTCGACGACGGGC
>JANNAY010000233.1:0-3813 GCA_031384945.1 Deltaproteobacteria bacterium | reverse complement strand
CACCTCACCCGGCGCTGCGCGCCACCCTCTCACGCTTCGCGGAGAGGGCATCACCGAGACAGCTTTGAGCACGCGGCATTTTTGGTGTGCACACACAGACTGCTCGACGACACTCGCGCCCGATCGCATCGAGGATGCTCGTTCCGCCACACGCTGGTCGCTCGATCCTGCTGGGGGATTCCCTCTCCGCGAAGCGTGAGAGGGTGGCGCGCAGCGCCGGGTGAGGTGTTCGCCCGCCGACGCTGCACAGAGTCCACGAGGCTGCCAAAAGCTCAGGGAGCCGCGGGCGCGGGCGGCGGGCCGTTCGTCGGCGTCAGCTGGATGACGTCGGCCGACACCGTGAGGCGCGAGGTGCACCAGATGTACGCGATGCCGGTGAAGCCCTGGTCGTCGCGGAAGTTCACGAGGACCTCGTTGGGCTTCAGCTTCGCGTCTTTCTGCAGGTTCTCCATCGCCGTCTTGTAGGGGTCGCTGCCGAAGGGGATCAGGCAGAAGAGCATGCCGATGTCGGAGGTGCCGCTGGCGCTGCCTTTGTATTCGACCTGGCTCACGTCCATTTTGTACTGGAAGTCGTTCTGCGTGTCGGCGTCGCGGCGCAGGCCGCCGTGAAAGCCGCAGCCGCTGGCGAAGAAGGCAGAGACGACGCCGACGACGGCGAACAAGGCGAAACGAGACTTCATTGAGAGCTCCGGGAGGCGCCCCGCCGGTGTGGCGGGGCGCGCGGTTGTACGCCAAGTGGCGTGCAACTCACCTCAGGCCAGCGGGCCGCGCAGGGCGACGATGGGGATCGCCTCGGCAGCGAGGCCCTCGGGAGCGATGACGGCGTTGGCGGCGAGCAGGCCGCTCACCACGGCGCCTTCCATCAGCGCCACCGGGGCGTCGACGCGCACCCAGTCGCCGGCGAGAAAGAGGTTGGCGACGCTCGTCATCGTCGACGGCCGTCGGCGGTGGTCGCCGGGCGCGAAGCGCGAGAACGAGCGCTGCAGCTGCGCCTCGCGGTGCACGACGCGCGCGCCCCGCAGCTCGGGCAGCACCAGCAGCACCTCTTGCAACAGCCGGTCGGCGAGCACGGCGACGTCGGCGAGGTCTCTGTCGACGATGGCGTAGGCGTGGGCTTCGACGACGCTGCCGTTGTGGGCTTTGGCCCAGGCGACGCTGTCGTCTTGAAACTGTGAGTAGATCGCCAGCGAGTCGAGCCAGTGAAAGCGCGCTGCGGTGAAGAACGGCGGCCGTTCGGGCAGCACCGGGCGATCGAGCCACCAGCGGACCACGCAGAACGGCTCGCTCTCTTGGACGGCGGCAGTGTCGATGGGCAGGCCGCTGCGGGTGATGACGCCGCGGGCGCCGGTGGTGTCGACGGCGAGCACGACAGCGTCGGCGTCGATGACGCGGGCGGCGCCGCCGCCGACGACGACGCGGTCGTTGACGATGGGCAGGCGGCGCAGCGGGCGCGGCGGCGGTCCGGCGGTGACGGCGCCGTCGTCGTCGTAGCGGCCGCCGTGGCAGGGGCAGGCGAAGCCGCCGTCGACCTTGTGCACGGGGCATCCCTGGTGGGTGCAGCGCAGGTCGAAGGCCACGCCGCGCGCGCGATCGCACCAGAGCGGCACGCCGCCGCCATCGACGGCGCCGTCTTGGTCGACGTCGACGACGACGGCAGCGCCTTCGTCGCCTGTGACGACGCCTTTGGCCCTGCCGCCTTCGGTGCCGCCTTCGACGACGATGCGGGAGACGGCGGCGCCGGTTTCGACGACGACGCCGAGCGCGCGGGCGCGGGCGACGAGGGGGGCGATGACGGCGTTGGCGCTGTCGCGCTTCAGCAGATCGAAGCCGAGGCCGGTCTCGGCGCCGACGAAGTAGAAGTGGAAGAACTTGAAGGCCTCGGCTGCCGACAGCCGCTCCATCCGGTTGAGGGTGGTCTCGCCGAAGGGGCGCAGCACCAGGTCGATCATGGGCTGCGGCACGCGGGCGTCGGCCGCCCAGCTGGCGAAGTCGACGTCGTCGAAGTCGCGAAACGTCGTCGCCGGATCGAACTTGCACAGGTCGAGCAGGCGGTCGGCGTCTTTGAATTCCATGAAGTGCAACGACGGCGAGCGCCGAATCACGTCGGCGAGGTTGAGCGGAAACAACGTCGTCGACGTGCCGAAGTGCTCGGTCGCGCCATCGGGAAACGCGATCGGGTAGCTGTCAGCCGGCGTGAACGACGACGACGTCAACGCCTGCGCCCGGCCCAGCAGCCGCCGCAGGTTCGCGTACTGGTGAAAGAAGCCGTGAAAACCGTGCTCGACGCTCTGCTCGACGCCGTCGACGTCGACGGACCAGCCGCCGACCTTGCCGCCGAGGTGAGAGGCGGCCTCGAGCAGCGTCACCCGGTGGCCCCGCTCGGCGAGCACGGTGGCGGCGCTGAGGCCGGCGAGGCCGCCGCCGACGACGACGACGTGCAGCGGCTTCGCCGTCTGCCGCGGGCGCGGCGGGTCTTGGGTGTCTTCGGGCACCAGCCAGCCGTTTCGGGGTTGGATCGACCACAGCCCGCCCGCACCGCCGATCGCCGCGAGGCCCCCTGCGAGCCCGAGCCCGCGCAAGATCTGTCGTCGACGCACACGCCTACGATGCCACCGCTGCCGGCGACGTCGCCTGCGCCGGCGGCATCTGAGCGCTGGTGACCGTGCCTGTCTCTGCCCGTGTCCCTGCGCTGGTCTCTGGACTGGCCGCCGGCCGCTACCGCCTCGAGGTCATCGTCACGACGCGGCCGACGGTGCGCTTGCTGGGCGCCTCGGTGACCCGCTCGGTCGCCGTCGTCGACATCGACGCCGCGGGCGACGCCGTGCAGCGCACCACCTCGATCGAGACCCGCGGTCGCGGCTACCTCGCCCGACCCCTCGCCGACGCCTATGCGGCGATGGCGCCGCAGCGCTACCGCTTCGAGGTCGACGCTGGCGGGGTCGTCACGGCCGCGCCGGGCCCGCTGTCGCTCACGTTGAAGATGGAGATCGTCGTCACCGCCGTCGGCCGCTTCGTCGTCGACGTCGAGAGCTTCGGCCACTCGCGCTACGAGGGCCTGCTCACCGCCGCTGGCGCCGCCGGCGATGTCGTCGTCATCGAACAGCGCCAGCGCGTGTTGTCGGGGCTGCCGGTGAAGCTGAGAGAGACCACCGTCGTCGACACCGCCACCTTCACGCTGACCCGCGACGAGCCGTAGCAAAAGAAGAAGGGCGCCAATGCGGCGCCCTTCTGCATTTCACTGTGTCGTCAAAGTCAGAACGCGCTCTCGGCGACATCCATCAAAGACAGGTCGCCGCCTTCGATCACTTTCTTGTGGAGCGCGACGTTCGGCAGCACTTCTTTGCAGTAGAAGCGGACGCCGGCGACCTTGCCCTCGTAGAAGTCTTTGTCGGCGGCCTTGGCCTCGGGCAGCTTCTTCAACGCGACGACGGCCTGCTTGATCAAGAGCCAGCCGATCACGACCTCGGCCAGCGAAGACAGGATGCGGTTGGCGTGCAGGCCCACGTGGTAGAGCGACTCGGCCATGCGCGGCATCATGACGCCGAAGATGCCTTGCAGCTGGCCCAGCGCTTTGCCGAGCTGCTCGCGCTCGGCCTTGAGCGCGTCGCCGCCGTCTTGGCTTTCAGCCGTCGCCTGCACTTCACCGAGCAGCGACATCATGGTGGCGCCGCCGTCGCGGGCGATCTTTCTGAAGATCAGGTCGAGGGCCTGGATGTGGGTCGTGCCCTCGTAGAGCGTGTCGATCTTTTGGTCACGGATGTACTGCTCGGCCGGGAAGTCTTGCGTATAGCCAGCGCCGCCGTAGACCTGCAG
>JANNAY010000725.1:0-9799 GCA_031384945.1 Deltaproteobacteria bacterium | reverse complement strand
ACCGGCACGCGAGAGACCGGCACGCGAGAGACCGGCTCGCGAGAGACCCGCACGCGAGAGACCGGCACGCGAGAGACCGGCGCGCGAGAGACTGGCGCGCGAGGGACTGGATCGCCGGCCGCCGATGTCGACACCGCCGCGGTCATCGCCCTCGAGCGGGCCCTGCGCGACGGTGTCGTCGAGCCGCTGCCCGCGAGCTTCACACCACCGCAGCCGCTCTCACCCGAGGCGTTTGTCGAGCTCGGCGAAGACCCGCTGACCTTCTTCTTCCGCCGGGTGCTGCTCGCGTGGCCGGCCGCGCGCGTCGACAGCCGCACCTCGCTGCTTGAGCCGCGCGGCCTCGTGCAGGCCGTCAAAGCGGCGCTCGAGGCGGCTTCGTCGACGACGACGGCGAATTCGGTCGACCTGCCAGAGCTGGTCGCCAGCCGCGTGCGCGCGCTGCTCGAAGACGCGCGCAAGAATGGCGCCGACCTCGACGTCGACGACGTCAACGAGGCCGTCGCCACCGCCCGCGCCAGAGCCGCCGACTTTGCCGAGGCCGTCCCCGGCTTTGCAGGCGCCACAGCCGTCTCGGTCAAGAAGACCCTCGGCCCTGTCGTCGTCGAAGACGTGCCGCTGCGCGTGGTCGACGACGAAAGCGGCCGCTCGTTGGTGGTCACCGTCGCCGAGAAGCCGAGCGGGGCGCAGAAGCGCTTGCAGCCGGCGCACGTGTCGCTGTTGCTGCGCGACGAGGACGTCAAGAGCGTCAGGCTCGTCGACACCGGCGGCGACAGCGCCGTCGTCGGCCGCGACAAAGCCGCCGTCTTTGTCGACGACGCCGTCGTGAAGGTCAGCGCCGTCGTCGCCTCGCGTCGCTTCGCCTCACTCAGCAAAGACGGCAAATTCTCGCTCGACGCTGAGCGCGACCGCGTCAGAGCCCCCATCGACAGCGGCGCCGGCGAAGGGGGCGACGCATGAGCCTTCACGACCCGTTTGGGCAGTCCGGCGCTCCGCACCTCCCCGCCGACCACGACGTCCGCGCACGCGCCCGCGATGTGTCGCGGCCCCTCGCGCTCGTCGCTGGCGCGGGCGCGGGCAAGACCAGCGTGCTCGTCGATCGCGTGGCGGCGGCGCTCGAGCGGCACCCCGCCCGCCTGATCGCCGCGGTGACGTTCACCGAAAAGGCCGCCGCCGAGATCAGACACCGGGTGCGGACGAAGTTCGACGCTTCACGATCTGGTGAATTGAGCCAGCTGACGGTCACCACCCTGCATGGCTTCGCCCGCAAGCTGCTGCTCGAAGAGGCGTTCGCCGCCGGCTTTCCACCCGGCGCCGACATCAGCGGCAGCAAAGACTCAGACGTGGTCCGCGGCGTCGTCGATGGCGTGGTCGGCGCCTTCGTGCGCAAGCTGCGCCGCGACGACCGCGCCTTGTGGCGCTTGCTCGACGCGCTGGTGACGCCGTTTCAGCTGCGCCGCGCCCTCGATGTCTTGATCGGCGCGCCAGGGTTCACTCTCGACGCGGCGCCCACTTCGTCGATCGTTGAACTGAGCCTGGTGAGCCTGCAAGACCACCGCAAGGCCATCCGCACGGCGGTCAGCGAGTGCTCGTCGGTCGACGACAAATTGCTGCTCGCCTGGGGCGACATCGACGACGCCTTTGCCGACGCCTTTCGCGTCAGCGCCGCCGAGCTCGTCGTCAACGCGGCCCTCCGCAAGAAGTTCGTGCGCCGCGGCCTCGGCACCAAAAAGTCATGGACCGGCGATTCGCGCGACCGGGTCTACGCCGCCGTCGACGCGCTGCTCGCCTGGCAGAAGCAGACGCGGGCGCTGGCCCACGGCGCGATCTTGCGGCGACTCGCCGACGACGCCGTGCCGACGCTGGTGCGCGAGCGCGAGAAGCGCGGGCTCGTCTCGTTCGATGACTTGCTGCTGCAAGCGCGCGATGTGCTGGTGCGCGACCCGCAGGCGCGGGCGCGGTTGCAAGAGCGCTTCAAGGTCGTGCTGATTGACGAGGTGCAAGACACCGATCCGCTGCAGGCCGAGATCACGTCGCTGTTGACCAAAGACCTCTTCGTCGTCGGTGATCCCAAGCAGGCGATCTTTCGCTTTCGCGGCGGCGACATCGAGAGCTTCACCGCCACCGCCCGCCTCGTCGACGACCGCGCCACCCTCGCGTCGAACTTTCGCTCCGTGCGCGGCGTCGTCGATTGGTGCAACCACACCTTTGCGCTCTTGCCGGCCTTCACGCCGCAGGTCGCCGTGCGCGGCGCAGGTCCCTTGCCCGCCGTCGTCGTCGTCGACGCCGCCCCTGACGACGCCCCCGCCGCTGTCGCTGCGCACCTGCGGTCGCTCATCGACGCCAGATCGATCGCGCCGCGCGACGTGATGGTGGTGCTGCCCTCGTGGGCCGCCGCCGACGACGTCGCTGACGCCTTTGCCGCCGCGGGCATCCCCGCCGTCATCGAGGGCGGCGACCGCCTCTTTGCCCGCGACGAGATGCGCCTCGCGCTCGCCACGCTGCGCGCCATCGTCGACGGCTCTGACACCGAGGCCGTCTGCTTCTGCTTGCGCGGCGTCTTCGGTGCGACGCTCGAAGAGTTGTGGAACCACAAAAGCGCGGGGCGCAGCTTCCGTCCTGTCGTCGTCGATGCGGTGAAGACGCCAGCGCCGACACGGCTGCAGTCGGCCCTCGATCGGCTGGCGCGCGCGTCGCGGCGCACGGGCACCATGTCGCTGGCGCGGCTGGTTGAAGATGTGTTGTGGGGCAGCGCGCTACCCGCGTGGGCGCGCTTTCACGACGCCGATCGCCGTCGCGCCAACGTCGACCGCTTCTTCGCGCTGGTTGAAGCGCACGAGCAAGAGGTGCGCGCGCCCCTCGAGGTCGTGCGCGCCCTGATCAACGAAGCGACCCGCGAAGATCACACCGACGTACGCCGCCTCGACGACGACGGCACCGCAGCGCGCATCACCACGCTGTTCTCGGCCAAGGGTCTCGAGGCCCCGGTCGTCGTCGTCATGGCGCAAGAGCGCAAGCGCGATCATCCGGCGGCCGTGCTCGATCGCCTGCGGCGCACCGCCAGCATCAAGCTCGGCGCTCTCGAGCCGCCGGGCTGGGACGACGCCGTCGCCCGCGACCAGCTGCTCGACGACGAAGAGCGTCGCCGTTGGGTCTACGTCGCCTGCACCCGCGCCCGCGATCAGCTCGTGCTCGCCGCGCCCTTCGATCGCCTGTTGGGTGCTGACGTCGCCGCCCGCGGCCTGCCCGGCGATCTCAGCGTCGTCGCCAGCGACACCGACGTCGTCGTGGGCGACACAACGGGTGGGCCGGCGATCGTGCGCGTCGTTCGCCCTGTCGTCGCCACGGCCGCCCACCCGGTGTGGATCACCGAGGCGCCTGCCCCTGCGACCGGCGGGTCGACCCTCACTTCGCCGATCGCCGAAGTGGTGAAGCGGGCCCGCACCGCCTCGCGCCGCTGGCGCACGGTCAGCGAGGTCGCCGCCCAACGCAGGCTCACCGTCGACGTCGTCGTCGACGAAGGCAGCGAAGAACAAGGCGTCGGCGCGGTCGGCGGCCGCCTCGTCCACAAGGTGATGGAGCGTCTGGACTTCAACCTGCCCACCGAGATGCGCGTCGCGGCTGCACGGCAACTGGCGAAGTCGATGGCCCGCGCCGCCTTCGTCGACCCCGCCGGCGCCGACGGCGTCGTCGACCGCGTCGCCTCCGTCGTCGACCGGCTGGCGCGGCATGCCGTCGTCGAGCGCGCCGCGAAGGCACAGCGCATCTGGCGCGAGGTGCCGTTCGCCCTGCCCTCGGCCGATCGACGCCGCACCGTCGCCGGCACCATCGACCTCGTCTTCGAAGACGCCACCGCCGTCGTCGTCGTCGATTGGAAGAGCCATGTGCCCGCGCCGGGCACCGCGCTGCGCGCCCGCTACGAGGCGCAGCTCGCCGAGTACGTGCGCGCTGTCGTCACCACCATCGATCCGAAGAAGCCCATCGAGGCCGTGCTGGCCGGCCCGCACAAAGAGCTGCCGCCTGACTTGTTCGAGTTCGATGACGACGACGGCGCCTACGCCTCTCTCGATGAAGACGTCAGAGCCGTCGTCGAAGCCGTCGCCGCCGTCGTCGGCGCCCCCGTCGTCGGCTACATCGACGTCAGCGGCGTCGAATGCGTCGTCGCCTGGCCCGATCGCAAGGTCGCCCTCGTCGATGACAACAGCGTCGATGTGCCGGGCTTCTTGACGACGTCGTGGGCCGACGCCCTGCCAGGACTGCTCGGCGTCGTCGATGACGGGCAAGCCGACTGAGGGCCTGTGCGTCCGATGAACCCGGTGTGATCGTCGTCGTCGTTAGCGCGGCTCGCCAATCAAAGCGGTGATGCGCAAGGGCTGCCACGGCACGTCGACGACTTCGACGTGAAAGCTGTAGCCGTCGTCGTCGAGACCGGCGGTGAGCGCGGTCAGCTCGCCTGGCGAGTAGCTGCGCAGGCAGCTCATCATGCCGTCCCACAAGATGCCGGCGGGGATCGCGGGCAGCGCGTAGGTGAAGAACAAGCGCCCCGGCGTCAGCGGCCGCGAAAACGGCGTCAGCGCCAACGCCGCGAACGGCGTGCCCAACAAGAACAACACCGTCGAGGGACGGCGCTCGACGACCTCGAGCGAGACGAAGGGCTGTCGTTTGCGCGCGGCGTCTTCGACGATCTTGCGCGCGAGCGCCGGCCGAAAATGATGAAAGGCGTTGAAGATGGTGCGCACGCCGGCCAGTTCGGCGGGGACGTCGGTGGCGTCGACGGCGTCTTTGATGGCTCTGACTTTGCCGCCGCCGCGTGCTTCGGCTTCGTCGAAGGCGCCGATGTTCGGATAGAGGTCGGTCATGACGGCGTCGACGTCGAGGTCGTGCTTCGTCTTCAAGGCCTCGCGCATGCGCAAGAGTGGACCACCACCGCCGCTGCACAGGTCGATCATGCGGGTCTGCCGATCGCTGCGGGCGTTGTGTCGCTGCAAGACGCCAGCGACGACGGGGGCCGCGCTGTCAAAGATGCGCATCGTCTCGGCGGCGATCTGCAGAAAGCCCGTCAGTCCGTCGCGGATAACGACGGGACACCAGGCTTCATCTTCGAGCTCGGGAGCGTGAACGCGCGACATGACGAGACCTTCGCAGAAGAACGACGGAGAGGCGTCGTCGGCCCACTTCCTGATCCGTGATCGGCATGTAGGTTGCCCGCCGTGCAAGGTGAAATCTTCGTCATTCTCGGACTGCTCATGGTCCACGGCTTTCTCGCGGGCAGCGAGATCGCCGTCGTCTCGCTGCGCAAGACGCGGCTGCGGCAGCTCGTCGAAGAAGGACGCTCGTCGGCCAAAGCCGTCGCCGACCTGAGAAAGAACCCTGAGCGCTTTCTCGCGACGGTGCAGATCTTCATCACCATCCTCGGCGCCATCATCGCCTCGCGCGGCGAGCCCTACTTCGAGCACCTCGTCGCGCCGGTCTTTCTCACCGTCGGCATCCCCGCCGAATACGCCACCGGCCTCGCCTTTGCCGTCGCCATCGGCCTCATCTCGTTCGGCGAGCTCGTCATCGGCGAGCTCGTGCCCAAGTCACTGGCCCTGCGCGCCAGCGAGCCCTACTCGATGGTCGCCGGCCGTCCGCTGTTGCTGATGTCGATCGTCGCGCGACCCGCCGTCTACATCCTCGAAGGCACCTCGAACCTCTTTCTGCGCATCTTTGGCGACAAGACCAGCTTCATCGAGTCGCGCTTGTCGCCTGAAGAGCTCACGCAGCTGCTCGAAGAAGCCGGCCGCACCGGCTCGCTCGATGCTCGCGCCTCAGACATCGCCGTCAGAGCCATCGAGCTCGACACCCTGACCGGCGCCGACATCATGGTGCCGAGAAACCGCGTTCAAGTGCTGGAGAAATCGACGACCATCGAGGATCTCAAACGCTTTGTTCTGGCCAAAGGACACCAGCGCTATCCCGTACACGAAGAAGGCGGCACCGCCGACGAAGTTGTCGGCTATGTCGCGGTTAAAGACATCTTGAATGCGATGCTCTCTGGCGAACAACTCTCTGTTGATGAGCTGATCCGTCCGGCCACGTTCTTTCCTGAGAGCATGCGCGCCACCGCGATCTTGAAAGAGATGCAGAGCGCCCGCGTGCAGCTCGCCATCGTCGTCGACGAACGCGGCGGCATGGCGGGCATTTTGACCATCGAAGACCTGCTCGAAGAGCTCGTCGGCGAGCTCTACAGCGAAGACGACCGCGCCGTTCCTGCTCCGGTGCGAAAGACCAAAGACGGCAGCGCCATCGTGCTCGGCAGCGTCCCCATCCGCGAGGTCAACCGCGCCCTCGACATCGGCCTGCCCGAAGGCGACCTGTGGACGACCATCGCCGGCTACTGCATCGCCCTCGCCGGCCGCATCCCCGAGAGCGGCGCCCGCCTCGAAGCCGAAGACGGCACCATCCTCGAGATCATGGAGTCGACGCCGCGAAGAATTCGCAGCGTCCGCGTCGTCAGATCGAAGAAAAAAGACAAAGACCGCGACGAGCCGTCGATGCCCTCGCACTGATCAGGCCCGCGAGTGGTCGCGCAAGATGCGCTCGGTGTTGGCTTCGTCGACGACGGCGGTGAGCTTCTGCGACTCGTGTTCGTCGCGCACTGCCTTCGCCAGCGTCATGCACGAAGAGACCGTGAACCAGAGGCCGAGCCCGAGAAAGCCGCGCGTCCAGATGTCGACCGGCAAGAACCAGACACCGAGCGACGTCGCGCCCAACGACAGAACGAAGGCGGCCCAGATCTGAAACTTCCAGGCGGGAGAGTCAGCCGAGAGCGAGCGATGTGCTTTCAACATGGATGCGAACCTCTGCACCGAGAGATTCCAAGCGGCGTGCCGTCGCCCTGGTCGCATCCGGATGCGGCGCCGCTGTCGTTGTCTGTCCGTTTTTTGCTCGGGTCTGGCGAAGAAATACTCAGGGTTCGAGCCGCGCCCGAACGGTGCGCCGATCGACGCCCAGGGCGCGCGCCGTCGCCGACACGCTGCCCTCGCGCCCGTGCACGAGCTTGACGTAGCCGGCGATGACGTCGTCGAGGGGCAGCGTCCCCGCCCGCACCCGCTCCCACCACGCGCCGTCTGGCCGCGGCGTCGGCGACGCCATCTGGGCCTCTGCGCCCTGCACCAACACGCGCCGCACCAGCTGCGCCAGCTCGCGCACATTGCCGGGCCAGCCGTAGGTCGGACCGAGCGCGGCGATGGCGGCGTCGACGTCGATCTTGAGTCCGGGGGACTCGGCGCGACCGACCGCCTGCTCGCACAAGAAGGTGACGAGGCGGTCGACCTCGCCGTCGTCGTCGTCGCGGCGCTCGCGCAGCGGTGGCGTGCGCACGACGTCGCCGGCCAGGCGGTGAAAGAGATCGGCGCGAAACGCAGTCGTGGTCATCGTCGTCGCCGCCATCGTCGCTGGCGCTGCGCTCAGGTCTCGGTGGGTGGCGGCCACGAGCTTGCCGGCGAAGCGCAGCCGCTCGATCGAGCCGAGGGGCGAGAGCTCGCGGGTCTCGAGCACGCGCAGCAGCTTCACCTGCACCAGCGGGGGCAGCTCGCCGATCTCGTCGAGAAACACCGTGCCCTCGGGCGGGCAGGCAGCGAAGACGCCTTCGCGTGCGTCGACGGCGCCGGTGAACGCGCCGCGCACGTGACCAAAGAGCGTGCTCTCGACCAGCGCCTCGGGCAGCTCAGCCAACGAGATCGGAAAGAACGCCTTCCAGTCGCCGACGAAGAGCTGCTTCTCGTCGACGAAGGGGACGAAGGCCGAGAAGGCGATGGCGCGGGCAACGAGCTCTTTGCCGGTGCCCGTCTCGCCGAGGATCAACGTCGGCACCTCGTGCATGCGCCCCACCAGCGCCCGCCGGTAGCGCGCCGGATCGACGGTGAAGATCGAGCGCCAGATCGCCGCCCGCAACGCCGACGTCGGCGCCGACGGCCCCAGGATGAAGCGAAAAATGAAGTGGTAGGCGCGGCGCAATTGAAAGAAGAGCGCGAAGAGCCGCGCCGGCGTCTCGAGCGGCGCATCGACGTCGGCGGCCGCGAAGAAGCGGTGCCAATCGGCGAGAAAGCCAGCGTAGGCCGTCGCCTTTTTCTGCTTGCCGTCGATCAGCTCGTCGAGCGCCAGCGCGCAGCGATCAAAGAGCGTGAGCACCACGACCTCGCGGTAGAGGGCGCGCTCGTCGTCGACGGGCCGCTGCCCGCGCGCGAGCTGCATCGCCATGTGCTCAGCGAGGTCGACGGCGAGCTCTTCGAGCGCTGCCTGGTTGTCACCGCGCCGCGCCCGTTGACCCAGCGCTGCGTTCTCGACGCGCTCGCGCTCGAGCGAAAATGGATTCACGCGGTGCAGTTGGGCGAGCTCCCTCGCGAGGGCCCGCTGGTCTGGAGCGAGGAGCATTGAGCATTTTCTACTCAGATGCTCGATTTGTCGCCAGGACGTCGTCGGCGGCGACGACGCGCGGAAGACTGAGGCCTCGCCGATGGCGCCGGCGCTGTGCGTTCGTGATGACGGCGCGATTCCTCGCCGACGGGAGTCTCGATTCGACGTGGGGCGGCTACGGCTACGTCGAGCACGAGATCGAGGAGACCGGACGCTCCGTCGGCAACGACATCGTCGAGCACCCGAAGCTCGGCGGCTACCTCGTCGTCGGCAAGCACTCGCTGCCGTCCGAGTTCACGCGCAACCTGGTGATGGGTCTCACCTCGAGCGGATCGCTCGAGCCCGCGTTCAGCGGACCCTGAGACGCTGAACCGCTGCTCGGATCGACCTCCGGCTCGCGCCCGGTGCGGCGATCGAGCAGCCTGTAGCCATGCGCCATCACCAAACGAAGCCGGGCGGCTCAGGGCGGAGGACGGCGGTGGTCGCCATCGCCTGCATGTTCGCCGGGTGCCCGAGCGAGAGCACGACCCCCGAGCCAATTGCGCCCATCGTCGGCGGCGTCGCCCGGCTGACACCGGAGCAGGTGAGCCAGACCTTTCGTGTGGCGCTCGGCACCGACCTCGGCATCGCGACGACGCCCAATGTGCTGGGTCCAACCGATGGATTCGCCACTTCCGTGACGACGCAATTTGGCGTCCCGCTTGGCGGCGTCGACTTCCTCGCCCGGGTCCGCGACCGCGACCCGCTCACGAAGGTGCAGACGCTGTTGGTGACGCGCGGGATCGCGTGGCCCCTCGCTGTTCAGATCGTCGAGTGCAGCCAGCCGGCACCGATCACGACCTGTCCGCAGGACGTCTTCCTCCAACCGCCGGCTTCCTTGTTCTCGAAGTGCGACATCACTGCCGACTTCCCGAGCAAGGACGAGGCTGCGCGCGCCCGGTGGCAGGCGCAGGTGCAGGACATTTATCTGCGGTTGTTTTCGCGCAGCGCGACGGCCGATGAGCTGGCTCTCATCGAGAGCACTTTCGAGCGGGTCTATCAGCGCGAGCAGAACACCTCGTCAGCGTGGCTCGTGACGCTCTACGCGCTGCTCTCGAGCCTGGAGACGTGGCACACATGGCGCTGAAATCTCGTGGGACATCCGCTCGGACATCTCCTCGTCCGACGCTGCTCGGACCTGATCGCTCCACGCTGCGGTCGCCGTCGTTGACGCGACGCCAGCTTCTTCGCCTCGCGGCCCTGAGCGCTGGTGCTGCCCTGCTGCCGTCAGGCAGGGCGCGCGCCGACGTCGGCCTCGGGCCGCATCGCTTCTTGCAAATCAACCTGGAGGGTGGCTGGGACAGCGCCTTTGCCTGCGACCCCGTGGTTGGCAGAAAGGCCACATCCGCCGGCTACGACGACGGGA
>JANNAY010000722.1:0-4434 GCA_031384945.1 Deltaproteobacteria bacterium | reverse complement strand
GCGGCGCTGGCGTCTTCGACGGCGGTGCCGGCGACGGCGACTTCGATGGCGGGGTTGGCGCCGTCGTTGGTCTGCACGAACAACGATCCGCTGAACACGCCAGGGCCGTTGGGGCGAAACACCACCGGGATGCGCGCCTCTTCGCCGGGATTGACGAACTGCTCGGCCCAATCGCCGGCGACACCTTCATCGAAGACGGCAGCGGTGGTGTCGCCGAGGGTGACGGGACCGACGGAGAGCACGCCGCCGTTGCCCTGGTTGGCGACGACGATCTCGCGGACGCCGTAGCCGCCGACGGCGACGAAGCCGAAGTTCAAGCGCTGCTCGGCGAGGGTGGCGGCCACGCTGCCCAGCGCCCGCGTCGACAGCGGCAACGTCGCGTGCGTCAACACGGCGTCGTCAAAGGCGACCTTGCCGTCGAACCAGTCGACCAGGACCTCGCCCTCGTCGTCGACGCCGTCGCTGGGGACGTAGCGGACGAAGAGCTCGAGCGGGTGGCCGGCGTCGATGGTGACGGCGCTGGCGTCGTCGACGGGCAGGGGCTCGCCGTCACCGCGGCGCAGCGCGAAGTCGGTCGACGTCGACACGCCGAGGCGCACCAGCGCGAGCTTGAGGGTGCCGCCGCCGCGGTTCTCGACCACGAGGCGCCGTTCGACGTCGCAGCCGATGGTGACGCAGTCATAGCCAAGGCCAAACGGCGGATCGACGAAGAGGCGCGGCGGCTCGGCCGGCACCTCGTCGGGGGTCTTGCCCTTGCCAGGGTTCGGCACCGCGCTCGGACAGCCGACGCCGACCGCGACGACGACGGCGACCATGGCAGGCAGAAGAACAACGCGCATGTTGAACCTCGAGACGTTGGCGCGTGGGCGTGCGGTGCCCAGCAAGTCGGCGCGCAGGCCGTCCGCGGCCGCAGTGCCCAGCAAGTCGATCACTGACACTGGAGTTCGACGGCGCCGACGCCCGGCGTGAGCGAGCAGAAGCGGCCGTTCACGCGCTTCAGCTGCGCGAAGAGCAGGGTGTCGCCCTTGTCGGCGAGGCGGCCGCCCGGTGAGGCGACGACGACGCCGTCGAGCGAGATGCGCACGGTGACCTGCGACGAGGCGTGATCGAAGCAGTTCTGGGCGATGGTCGCGGCGATGTCAGACGGCGGCACGGCGATGGGCACGCCGATGGCGCCGCCGAGGGCCCCGAGCAGCACGCTGGCGCCGATGCCGAGGATCGAGCTCAACAACCCCGAAGGAATGTTGGCGCAGTCTTCGATGTAGGTGGCGCTGATGTTGAAAATCTGCCCCTGCGCCCCGTCGGGGCCGAGGCCGCGCAGCACCACACGCTCGGGCTCTTCAAAGGCGCCCAGCGAGAGCCAGTTGGCGGTGCCGAGGGTGCCGCTGCCGTTCCACGCGGCGCAGTAATCGGTGCCGTTGCCGAGGGCGTCGACGATGAGGGGCTTGGTGCAGAGGTCGCCCGACTGCTGCGACTCGAGGATCAAGTCGACGTTTCTGAAGTCAGAGCCGGCCCACGAGTTGTCGGCGTTCTCGAATTCCATCTCGACCTTCAAGACCTGATCTTGGATGCCCGAGCGGGCGAAGCCACGCAGGGCGACGCTCTTGAGCACGTCGCTGCCGGGGGTGGTGTCGTTCGAGGTGATGTTGAGGCTGGCCTCGACGGCGCGCTGCGGGTCGAAGGTGTCGGCGGGGTCAGAGGCTTCTGACGGGTTGTAGAAGACCGAGACGATGATCGACCCGCCAGCGGCGATGGGCGGCAAGAACGACGGCGACACCGTGAAGTCGGCCGAGGCGCTGCCGCCGCCAATCGCAGGGTGCACGGTCAGCTCAGACTGCCCACCGTTGTGAATCGTGATCTGACGAAAGTCGACGGCGCCGACCAACATGGCGTCCTGGCCCGCAGCGCCGAAGGTGGCCTCGCAGGCGCGGGCGCCGTCGCCGTTTTCGCAGATGCCGAGCGCGTCGCTGACTTCGATCTGCGGCGGTCCGAGCGACGAGCCGCTGAGGTTGACCTCGACAGAGTCGACGCTGAGCAAGCCGCCCGGCCGCAAGACGACGGCGTCGTTGTAGTCGCGGTTGTCTTCGGGCGTGAACTGCACGTCGATCTCGACGACGGCCAGCGGGTTGTCGTCAGAGAACGGCGGGATGAGCACCGGGTTGTCGACGTCGATGGCCGCCAGCGTGAGCGGGTTCTCGCCCTGGCGCACGGCGACGATGTGAAAGACCTGATCGCGGTCCATGAACAGCCGCTCGAGCTCGAGGGCGGCGGCGCCGGTGCCGCGGTTGGTGACGGTGATGGTCTCGACCGTCGACGACGAGCCGCCGCCGGCGACGAAGGGGACGAAGCCGAACGAGAGCTCGAGGGGCGAGACCACCATCTGCGGCTGGCCGTCGTATTCGGCGAAGAGGTCGACGCTGACGAGGCCGTCGGGGCCGGCGGTGGCGTCGTCGCTGCGCACGAGCAGGTCGCCGATGGCCTCGCCGGGCGTGGTGGGCGTGTAGGTGATGTCGACGTCGATGCTGCGGCGGGGCGGGATGCGCTGGGGAAAGAACTCGGCCGAGCACGGCGTGCAGGCGAAGTCGGCGGCGGTGTTCTCAGAGAACGAGATGATCTGCAGCGTCAGCAAGCAGTCGCCCTGGTTCTCGATGGTCACCGTCTGCGTCGACGACGTGCCGAGGGCCACCTGCTCGAAGGTCACCGACTGCGTCGAGATCGACAGCGACGGGCGCTGGTCGGTCTGGCAGGCGAAGTCGTCGCTCGGCTGGCAGGTGCCGCTGCCCTCGCCGAAGGTGATGCAGATTTCGGTGTCGCGGCAGTCTTCGTCGTTGCTGCAGCCGTCGTCGGAGCAGGCGCCGCCGACGCAGCGGCCGGTGGTGCACTCAGAGTCGAGGGCGCAGGCGTCGCCGAGGGGACGAAGGTCTGGCGGCGGTTTCTCAACCGAGATGAATTCGGTGTCACCGCAGGCGGCGAACAGGCCGACGAAGCAGGCGGCGGACAAGAGCGAGAGCTGCAAGGAAAGGCGCATGGCGACGGCTCCTGAAGGGCCACCGCGGGCGTGGCGGCCCCATCACGGTCGTTATCGGTCGAACGACGTACATCGTATCTCACCTTTCTCCACGAGGTCAGATCTGCGCCCTCCCGGGGTGCCAAAAAACGGCCAAGCCCCAGACGGCGTCCCAGACGGCGTCGACGGCGACGACGGCGCGCAAGGGGGTTGGAGACGCGCGGGGGTTGCTGCTATCGCTCCGCCGTCGACGACGGAGCCCGCGGTGAAGAAGTCCGATCTCTACGCTGAAGGCGCCCGGCTGCCCGAGCAGCTCTCGCGGCTGCTGTTTCTCGAAGGCATGGTCGCCGGACGGCGCGTGCTCGAGGTCGGCGCCACGTCGTCGGGCGTCGCCCGCTTCCTGCTCGACCTCGGCGCTGCCCGCGTCGTCTGCGCCGTCGCCACCGACGTCAACGCCGGGGCCACCCCCGGCCTGCTCGACGGCCTGCGCAACAAGAACGACCTCGACCGCGTCGACTTTCGCGCCATCCGCAATCCGCCGGGCTCGCGTCCGCCCGGCGTCGGCTCGGTGCCGGTCTTGCCCGGCGATGATGGCGCCTTTGACCTCGTCATCGACTTCGGTTTGCCGCAGGCGCTGGCCCGCGGCGAGACGTGGCGGCTGCACGACATCCAGCGCGTGCTGTCAGACGACGGCTTCGCGCTGACGTCGCTGTCGTCGTCGGCGGCGCAGGGCAACGTGGGCGGGTTGTCGACGCTGCTCGATCCGCAGACGCGGGTGCAGGGCGCGCCGGTGCCGGGCTACCGCGTCGTCGTCGAGGCGCTGAAGTCGCGCTTTGACCTCGTGCAGGTCTACTTCCAGAGCCTGTTGCTTGGGTATCTGTTCGGCAGCTTCGACCACGAGCCCGGCGACGACGGCATCGCGCCGCAGACGCACCTGATGGGCGACGAGCCCGAGCCCGCCGGCAGCTACTTGTTCGCCTTCGGCAACGCCGTCCCCGTCATCGACGACGTCTGCCTGGTGCAGGTGCCGTTCGACGCGCTCTTGCAGGCCTTTCTCGATCGGCGTGGCGCGCGCAATTTCGAAGACCGCACCGAGCAGTACACGACGCTGCTGACGCCTCCGTCGACGACGCCGCCGCCGCGGCCGCTGCCGCCGCCCGATGCCCCGTCGTCTGCCGCCGCCGCCACCCTCGCTGCCGACAACGCGGGCCGTGAAGACACGCAGCCCCTGGTTGTGGTCGTCACCGCGTCGGCCGCCGCTGCCGATGTCGAGCGCCTCGAGGTCGCCGTCGCCGAGCGCGAGGCGCTGATCGTGACCCTGCAGGCCGCGCTCGAGCAGGCGCACCGCGCGCGCAGCGATGATCCGGGGGCGACGCTGTTGCCCAGCGAAGCCGACGTCGTCGACCTCGCCAAAGCCTTCGACGAGG
>JANNAY010000715.1:0-1611 GCA_031384945.1 Deltaproteobacteria bacterium | reverse complement strand
TCGCGGGCGAGGCGGTCGCGGTCGGCGGCGACGTCGGCGAGCTGCTGCACAGAGGAAGCGCGCAGACGCGCGACCTCGTCTCGGGCGGTGTGCAAGCGCGACTCGAGGTCGGCCCGCTCACGGGCAAAGCGCTCTTCGAGCAGCGCACGCGCCGCTGCTTCGTCGTCGGCGACGACTTGCAGACGACGGGCGAGCAACGCCTCACCGGCCTGCAGGGCGTCATCGACAGCGAACTTCATCGTGCCGGTGTGCTCGGCGAGCAGCGACGTGCGCAGCGCGTCTTTCTCGACGTCGAGCTCGCGCAACAGGCGCGCTTTCTCTTCGGCAAACGCGGCGTGCAGCGCCTCGATCTCAACAGACGCAGCGCGCTGCGAGCGGGCCCGTTCGCTCTCGACGTCTTCAAGGGCCTTGAGGGCCTCGGCCTCGGCGACACGACGCTTCTCGTCGAGCTGCTCGGCGAGCGTCAGCGCTTCGTCGCGCTGCACGGTGAGGTCGTGGATGCGCTTGCCCTGCTCTTCTTGCGTCTCGCCCAACAGCCCATTGAGGCGACGGACCTCGATCGACAACGCCGCAGCCGCAGCGTCGACGTCGGCGGCGCGCTTCTGCTGCTCGACGAGCTCATGACCTTTGCGATCGAGCTCTTGCTGCAAACGCTGCTGCTCGGCGCGGCGCTCGTGCAGCTCGGCCTCGCGCGCAGCGAGGGCCTGCTGCACGACCTGGCGCTGCGCCGTGACGTCGTCGACAGCGGCGCGGGTCTCTTGCAGGCGCGCGCGCAGCTCTTCGATGACGCGCTGGTCGGCGCGGCGCTTGTCGTTGAGCTTCTCGACCTCGGTGAAGGCCGCGGTGTCGGCGTTCTCGAGCGTCGAGCGGGCCTCGCGCAGGGCGCGTTCAGCGTCGTCGGCGCGCAGCTTCTCTTTGGCCAGCGCGAGCTCGCGCGAGGCTGATCCTTCTGACACCGAGCCGAGCTGCGCCGACAGGTGCGCGCGCTCGGCCATGAGTGCCTTGACGCCGTCGGCGAGGCGGACCGCGTCGCCTTCGAGCGAGGCGACGCGTTCGCGCAAGGTGGTGCGTTCGTCGTCGACGGCGAGGGCGCGGGCTTCAGAGGCGTGGGCGCGGGCGAGGGCGCCGTCGAGCTCGCTCTCGAGCCGCGCCGTCTCAGTGGCGAGCCGCACCTCGAGCTCACGCAAGCGCAAGCCGAGGTCGCGTTCGGCGACGTCGCGGGCGCCTTCGAGGGCGACGATGCGTTCTTCGAGTGCGGCTCTGGCGCCTTCGGCCTCTTTGAGGCGGCCGACGAGGGCCGCCTCAGCGTCGCGGCCGGCGGCCTGGACTTCGGCGTCGAGGGACGCCTTGAGCCGCGTCTGCACCGTGCGCGTCTCTTCTTCGGCGCGGGCGATGCGGGCCTGCAGGTGGTCGCGCGCGTTCTGCGCAGCGACGTCGGCGTCGGCCAGCGAGCTCTCGAGATCGAGCACTTGCGACGCGTGCGCCGCCAGCGTGGCGTCGAGCATCTCGCGCTCGACGCGCTGCCGCTGGCGATCGCCCTCGGCGCGCGTCTGCACATCGAGCAGCTCGGACTGCAGCTGCGACCGCTCAGCAGCGGCGGCGACGGCGGCG
>JANNAY010000698.1:0-1728 GCA_031384945.1 Deltaproteobacteria bacterium | reverse complement strand
CGCCGCCGTCGTCGCCGTCGCCCGCGGCGACCGCCCACCGCTCGATTGGCAGGGCGTGACCCAGGCCGCCTTCACCGTCTTCGTCCGCGCCGAGCGCCGCGCCTACGCCGCGGAAGAGACGGCGGCTGTACTGCTGCAAGAGCCACCGTTGCCGCGGGCGATCCCCGGCTACCCGCCGACGCCGCTGGATGCGTGAGAACGAAGAAGCGCGCCTCGCGGCGCGCTCTCGAATCATTTCAGTCTATGAAGGGCCCTCGCGGGCAACATTCCATCCAACGGGGCAATGAAAAGCAGGGCCCGGGCCAAATCGCCCGAATCACGCAAAATCAAGCACTTAGACGAAGAAGACGCTGGCGGAGACGCCGAATTCGCGACAGGCGTGTCACGGTGCCAGAGACGCGACGCGTCAGGTCCGCATCCGGATGCGGTGGCGGTCCATGACAAGGCTGTCAGTGCGGCCAGGCACATCGCGTCCCTCGTCACCGACGCATCCGAGCGCGACGCCGCCGACTTTGGCGTCGGATCCGCCGCTTTGCCCTCCGCAACATGTCGGAGCAGAGGCGCGATAAGCTCCCTGTCCCCACCCGGGGTTCAACAAACGCGGCAAGCGCCGCAGGAGTGGCAGATGAGCCTGATCAACAACGTCGCCGGTGCTCTTGGTTTCTCGCACGGCAACATCCTCAAATCCGCCCTCAAGATGGTCGGCCTCCCCGACGGCCTCGCCGCTGGCATCGGCGCCGTCGTCGACCTCAAGAACGGCAACTTCGGCTCGCTGCTCTTCCGCACCGGCCCCGAAGCGCTCAAAGCCCTGATGGGTGGCGCTGCTGGCCAGGCCAACTCGGTTGATCGTCCCTCGGGCATCCTCGGCACACTCGGCAAGGTCGCAGGCTTCGCAGCGGTCGGACTCGGTGGCGCGGCTCTCCTCGGCAGCATCGGCGGCGCTGGCGGCATCGCCACGGCCCTCGGCGGCCTGGGCGGAATGATGAAGGGCATGCTCGGCATCGCCGGCGGCCTCGGCCTCGCGGCCATGGTCGGCGGCGCAGTCGGCGGCGCTGGCGGCTCGACGCCCTTCGGCTTCGGCTTCGGCGGCGGCCAAGACACCAAGAAGTTCCTCGGCATGACGCGCACCGACCAGGGCCTCGGCTCTGACTCGCTCGTCGCCAAGCTCAAGCCGCCGGTCCAGTTCGAAGACCTCATCGCCGCCTTCATGATCGACTTCGTCAAGGACAAGCAGAAAGAGATCGAAGGCAAGCTCGACAAGCTGCGCAAGTCGGCCGGCAACGCTGAAGGCAGCGGTGCCGAAGGCGGCGCCCGCGGCTTCTTCGGTGGTCTCCTTCGCAGCATCCCGCTCGTCGGCGGCATGATTGGCGGCGGTCAGGATGCTGACAAGACCAAGGGCTCCGAGTCGCGCAACATCGAGTTCGAAATGCTCAAGAACGAGATGCAGAAGCTCTCTCAGATGCAGCAGGCCATGTCGAACGTGCTGAACGAAATCCACACGCTCGCGATGAGCGCCATCCGCTCCATCAAGGGCTGATCGACTCGTCACAGCAAAGAAAAGAGGCGCCTCACGGCGCCTCTTTTCGTTGTGCTTCGAAAGCTCAGAGCTTCGAGGCGTTGTCTTTCAGGTACGACGCGACACCCTTGGGCGTGTCTTTCATCGCGGCCCAAGCCGGCTACTGGAAACTGATCGCGATCCCCGAACGCTACCGCGTCTATGCGATGCTG